>JAUVQC010000127.1 GCA_030598305.1 Actinomycetes bacterium | reverse complement strand
GTGGCGAGTTCGGCTTCGAGCTCCTCGATCCGATGAAGGAGGTCTCGGTTGTCTCTTGTCGCTTTCGGCGACACTGCCTGATCTGTCACGCGTCCTCCTACCGGTGAACCACCCAGATTGTACAGCACATGACCTCACCAAACGCTGTACGGGAGGTCACTAACACTGGGGACGCGGAGGTATCGTGTGGCAATGCGGTATGTGGCCTTCCTACGAGCAATCAATACAGGTAAACGGAGAATCAAGATGATTGATCTTCGGCGTGTGTACATCGACTTTGGTCTCGAGAACGTCGCGACCTACATCGCGACCGGGAATGTCATCTTCGATTCCGATGTCCGGCCCGACATATCTCGACTCGAGGACGCGTTTGAGGAGAAATTCGGTTTCTCGTCCGAAGTGTTTCTTCGCGACGCTCGGCAGATAGGGACCTTGCTCGAGCGAATACCGTGGCAAGACTCCGATGGCGTCGTCGAGGTTTCGTTTCTCGAGGCACGCCCCCATCCAGATTCAGCCCGAGCACTTGAGGCCACGGCGGTCGAGCCGGAGGCGCTTGTCGTATCCGACTCTGAGGTTCTGTTCCTGCGCGAAGGGAAGGGTCTCGAAACCACGCATAAGGAGTCGACGTCGATGCGGATCCTTGGGATGAAGATGACCCGTAGGGGCGCGGCCACCGTTCGCCAGATCCACGACCGATTCCTCACACAGATCCCGGAAGGTGCACTCGAGTGAGGGCCGCCGTCTACGACTCCTTTGGTGACCCGATCGAAGTAGTGGAGGTACCGGACCCCTCCCCTCCCCCGGGCGGCGTTGTCCTCGAGATCGGTGCGAATGGCGTCTGCCGCAGTGACTGGCACGCATGGATGGGCCATGACGCGACGATTCGTCTTCCCCATGTCCCCGGCCATGAATTCGCGGGCACGATCGTCGCGCTTGGCAATGGGGTCGAAGGGATCGCTGTTGGAGACAGGGTCACGGTGCCGTTCGTTCTCGGATGCGGCCGCTGCGGCGAGTGCGCATCCGGTAACCAGCAGATTTGTGACAACCAATATCAGCCGGGCTTCTCGGGTTGGGGAGCGTTCGCTCAATACGTCGCGCTGCCCTACGCAGAGGAGAATCTCGTGCGATTGCCCGTGGGCATGTCGTTCGAGGCTGCAGCGGGACTCGGTTGCCGGTTCGCAACCGCATATCGGGCCGTCGTCGACCAAGGGGCAGTATCTGAGGGAGATACCCTCGCCGTGTGGGGGTGTGGGGGTGTGGGACTCTCGGCGGTGATGGTCGGCGTAGCGATCGGAGCTACCGTCGTTGCCGTTGACATTGATGAGAAGGCCCTTGCGTTTGCCCGCACGCTCGGCGCAAGCCATTGTCTGGTGTCCACCGAGGAATCCAATGACGTTGAGAGCGTTCGGGAGCTCTGCAACGGTGGCGCCGATGTTTCGATCGATGCCCTTGGATCGAGTGTGACGGCGATCGCATCGATGCGGAGCCTGCGCAAGAGAGGCAGACACATCCAGGTCGGTCTGATGATTGGCGACGCCGAGAATCCCGAGATCCCGATGGATCTGCTTCATTCCAGAGAGATTTCGATGCACGGTGTCCACGGGATGCAGGCATGGCAATACCGCCCGATGCTCGAACTCGTAGCCGAAGGAGCGATTTCGCCCGAAGGGCTTGTCACGAAAACGGTGGGCCTCAGGGAGGGCGTGGATCACCTTATGGCGATGGGTTCATATCCGGGCATCGGGTTGACCGTTGTGAACGATTTCACTGACAAGGATCGATGACGATGCAACGAAGCTCGCCGACCGTGCTCATTGCTCGCCGCGTGGCTCCGGGCAGGGACGCTGAGTTCGCTGAGTGGATGTCGCGCGTCACCCGCGCGGCGCAACAGGCGCCGGGTCACGTCGCCGCTGACGTTCAGCGGCCCGACTCGGCCCATCCGGAGGAGTGGATGGTTGTGTATCGCTTCGAAGATGCGGTGACGCTCGAGAACTGGCTTGAATCATCAGTCCGGCGTGAACTGTTGGACGAGGGTGAGCGATTGATCGTGGGACAACCCCGGTTGCAAGTGTTTGCGGCGAGTGCGGGCGACCCGGGCGTGCGGATGGTCACCTCATACCTGTTGAAGGATGGCGGCGAGTCGGTGCATCGCGAAGTACATACTGAAGTCCTGAGGCATCTCGACGGATATCCGGGGTTCCGGGAGCGCGAGATCCTTGAAGCAGTTCCAGGTGTGCAGCCAGAAACTGTTGTGATCCTCACGTTCGACGACGATGCGAGTCTTCGTCGCTGGCTCGAATCAACCACTCGCGAGCACCTTCTCGCGAGACTCGATCCACACATCGAAGGCACCTACACGACGAATGTGCTCGGTGGCTTTGCAGGATGGTTCTCATTCGACGAGTCCACCGAACCACGGCGCTGGAAACAGGCACTCGTCGTACTGATTGCCTTGTTTCCGATCTCGCTCACGATCTCCTTCATCCGGAGCGTGGCGTGGCCTGATGCTCCGATGGTTCCTGCCGTTCTTATCGGCAATGTCCTCGGCGTTGCTGTATTGACGTGGCTTGTGATGCCACCGTTGACCAGGTGGCTCTCAGAATGGCTCCGGAGCTAGACAAGTGGGGCGGCTGCGAACGGAACGCTGAACCGGAGGCACCAGATGAGTACCGATCGGTGGAATTCCGGATCGAATTCCGGTGGGAGCACATAGTTCTGGCCTCCCACATTTCCCTTGATCTTGCCCAAATCGATGTAGTCCTTGGGAGTTCCCTGATAGTCGGCGGTCGGGAGCAGCCACACATAGAGGTCGGGTCCGTTCTGGATATCGGTGTCGTCCTCGAACCTCAACACATACGATCCGCTCTGCTCATAGATCGTCGCAGTTCCCGACGCTGCGTGGTCGATCCCATAGAAGGCTCCGCTCGAGACAGCAATGGGGTCTGTCGTGGCCGGTGTGATCGTCGTGGTCGTGGTGGTCGATGTCTCGTTCGGGACTCCCCCATCACTTGGCACCGTGGAACTTGGGACCGTTGTAGATGTCGTGGAGGCAGCGAAGGCTTGTGACAGCGATTCGTCCACCACGTCGTCCACGAACAGCTTGTCGGGACGGAACGCGAGAAACCCAACGAGAAGCACAACGGAAAGAATGCCGATCAACGGCCATCGAAGTCGCTTCAGATACTCAATAACGAACACTCCCTCGCACTCAGCTGTCACTCCAACGTACTTGGCGTCGCGTTGGTTCCGAATCGTCCAACTGTCAGGCTCACGACAATGTCGGGCGCTTGACAGTATCCGGCTTGTTGTTCGTGGCGGCAACGCACACAACAGGAAGGAACTGTCATGGCAGTTGCATTCAACAGGCTCGTGACTCCGGCGTCAGACGACTACCGGACCGTGCAGGACCACTCGAAGACAGCGATCGGGATCGGTGTCGTTGGTGTGGTTCTGGCGATGGTCGTCGCAGTCATCTCACTCACGGCAGCGAGCGACATCGGGAGTGGTGGCGAGGATGCCGCCCAGCTATTGGCGGTCGGGTTTGGTCTCCAGACTCTTGCGCTCGTAACACTCAAGGTCGGCATCGCTGTCGCTCTGATCGGGATTCTCGTTCGGCTCTGGCACAGGATTGAGAGCGTCAAGATCTCTCTCGCATCGCTGCAACCCGAAGAGCATGGGACCGGTCCGGCTCTCGGTGATATCGATACTGAGTACGGAGCGGCGACTGTAACGAAGAATCCACCGGCTCCCCTCCCCATCCACAAGATGGCAAGGACGATGTGGTTCCCGATGGTCGTGATGGGGCCGATGCTCGTCGCAGCGGGTGTTGTGACCTCCATTGTCTGGTCGAACAACATCGGAACCGAGACGGGATTGGGTGCAGCAGCATGGACCCAGGGTCTTCAGTTCCTCGGCGAGGGTCTCGTCCTGGCTGGAATCTCGTTCCTGCTCGGGTCGATCCTCGGCTCGCTCCGTGAGGGTGGAGCAGAGGTCCAGCAGGCGCTCGGCCTCAATGTCACCACCCTCAAGATGCCAGCGACCGCAAAGGCGTTCGTGGTGCTGATGATGGCTGGTCTGATGATCTCGATCGCCCAGTTCGGCTTGTACTTGTACACCCTTACGTTCGACACGCTGGCCGAGGTAACTCCCTGGTGGGCATGGCTTGGACCCTTCCGTGAGCTCGGCCTTGCGCTTCTGCTCTCCGGCATCGTTCTGGCACTTGCGACAATTGCGAACGTTCTCGGATTCCAGTTCTCTCGGATCCGTTCCATCGCCGCAACGGGCGAATAGGAGGAATCATCATGACAACTCTGTCAATCAACGACTTCAACACAGAAACAACTGCCGCGGCACCAGATAGGATCATGCCCCAGAAGGCGGGTAACACGCTGTGGCGCCCGATGTTCGTCATGGCTCTCATGGGCTTCGCCATCGGATTCATCCTGGCGATCGTGCGGTCAAGCATGATCTCTGCTGGAGACGATCCGTTGCAGATCGCGGCCTACGGGCAGTATGTGGCAGCAGCTATGTTCTTCGGATTCGCGGCGGTGTTCGCGGCGATCTCATTCGCGATTGCAAAGATCCTGGGTGAGTTCCGTGTCGGCGGCGGCTCCGTGCAAGAAGCTGCGCACAGCGATGTCAAGACACTGAAGATGCCCGGTACGGCCAAGGCCTTCATCGGGTTGATGG
>JAUVQC010000052.1 GCA_030598305.1 Actinomycetes bacterium | reverse complement strand
TCATCAGAGGTATCAGACACAACGAGCACCATTGCCATGGAGAGGCTCCGAAATCCGGCGCTGCTCGCACCATCCCTTGATGCGTTCGGATCCAGCCAGGTGCTCGGGTACAAGCAGTTCCCCCTCTACTACCGATACATGGCTCCGTCCAACCTTGATGCGATGGGTGCACCACCGGATGTTCCCCTGCCCGAAGTCTCATCTCGTGACGCAATTGGAGGAGCAGCGATCATCGACGTACGCCCGTTTCCTGAGTTTGCAGCGGGTCATCTGGCGGGCTCGCTGTCCTTTGAGATGTCCAACGACGACGCCGTGTACATGGGTTGGACGATGGAGTGGGGCGCACCGGTTGTCCTCGTGGGTACAAAGGAGGACACCGAGGAAGTCCGTCTTCATCTCCAGCGCATCGGGTGGGATGATGTGATTGGACGGATCGACCCGTCGAATCTGGCTGACTTCCCAGGTGAAGCACTCGCGACGATCGACTTCGTGACCTTCGCCGATCTTGGAGGCGCGTTCGATGGTCCACTGCTCGACGTTCGCGATCCGGTGGAACAAGCAGATGGAGTGATACCTGGAGCGGATCTGGCGCACCTCGCCGATGTCGCAGCCGATCCAGGGCGATTCGTGCAGGCGGATGACCTGATCATCTATTGCGCAGGTGGCTACCGGTCGGGAATCGCTGCCAGCTTCATCAAGGCCGTGGGAGGGCACACGCTCGTGGTGCGTGACAACCTCACGAATTACCGCGGTCCGCTCGTCGTACCGGCGGTCTAGTGACCTTTGACCCATCCGCATCGTCAGCGGATGAACGCCGCGACCGCACCTTCTGACATCCGAGAATGGAAGGTTCCGGCTTCTGTACGAGATACAGATCGGCCGCCTGCTCCCTGGGGAACCGGCGGCCTTCTCTGCTTTCCTGGATCTGTTGGCGTCAGCCGAGGCGGAGGAACATCTTCTCGAGCACTGCGGGTGTGTAACCCTCTTCGTCAGCGGCTTCGGGGTTCAGGCGACACTGCTCCATGGTGGCGGAGAAGAACCTGAACCCTGCCCTGCTGAGCGCGCGGTTCGCGGCGGCGAACTGCGTCAGTACGTCATTGCACTCACGGCCATCGTCAATCATCGCCTGGAGACCTCTCAACTGTCCCTCGACTCGTTTGAGTCGTTTGACGATGTCGTCGCGGTCTTCGTGTCGGAGTTCCATCTGGCGATTATACCCCCAGGGGGTATCAAGTGCCGGAAGGGACGCACCCGGCCCGACGCGTCGACGGCTGATCAGGAGTGGATCTCGAGGATATCTCCGTCCACGACAATGTGGTCTCGACCGACCTGCTGTGCGTCGAAGTCGGCATCACCCCATAGCCGCGCGAACTTGAAGTCCTCGGCCATCTCGCGATGCACCAGCGTTGCCACGTCGAGAACGGTCGCGCCGTGGTGCACCGTGTAGGGGCGATTCATGTCCGCATCCCTGCCCGGGATCTTCGTGTAGACGCGCACGACCCCGAGGTGTTCGAAAAGCCACTCGCCCAGTTCGTCGAGACCTTTGCCGGCCTCTGCTGACACCGCAATACATGGGAAGTCAATCCCGGCTAGCTCCTCGAGGATTGCCAAATCCTCGGTAGCGTCTGGGTCCTTGTCGGCCTTCGCGGCGACGAGCAGGGTCGGGAGCACCTTTGTGAAGACGGCATGTGCAGCGTCGTCTTCACCATCGATGGGCCAGTGGGACGTCAGTTCCACACCGCGTTCGCGGAGGAGATCACGCAGTTCGACTACTCGCTCGACGCAGCCGGGCATTGAGAGGTCGACGACGAGGAGACACCCGTCAGCGGGTTGCAGAGCGTTACTGATCCAAGCAACGGGATGTTCGTTGGCGATCGGAGGGAGATCGACAAGCTGGATGGTCGTGTCGCGCACTGACATCATGCCCGGCATCGGATACTGGGTCGTGAACGGATACTCACCGACTTGAGCATGGGAGCCGGTCGACTCGGCATGGAGCGTGGACTTGCCGGTGTTTGGTGGACCAAGGAGGGCGATCTGGGCCGCGCCCTCCGGCTTGACCACGGTCGCTGGACCCGTCCTGGCCCCGCCTCTGGCTGGTCCCGAGAGCTCCTCGGAGAGTTCCTTGATTCGCGCCTTGATGTCGGACTGGAGGTGCTCGGTCCCCTTGTGTTTCGGAATGGAACGCAACATCTCCCTGAGGGCGTCGAGCTTATCGGCGGGCTCCCTGGCCCGTCTGTAGTGTCCTTCTGCGGTCTTGTATGCGGGTGTCAGATTCGCAGGCATGGTCGTATCGACTGCATGGCATCAGTCTAGGTTTCGACTGTCCCGGTCAGGCTCCCGCCGCCGGAAGATTCTCGATGTGATCGTGTCTTCGGCGCGTCATCGCAGTGGATTGCTGCAGTGACGCGCCTGGGACGACTGGAATCTATCTGGAGAGTGCTCCGATGGTGATGAGGGCCTCGGGGCTCAGGAAGTCCTGTGCGATCATGATTCCGCCCGAATCGCGAAGTGCGTCGCGCAGAGGAATGGCCCATGTGTGCTCGATGACGATCAGCATGCCGGCACCTCCGGAGGGCAGATCATCAGCGATTCCGGCAAGGCCCTCGAGGTCCACACCGTATTCGTACTCATCCATCGCGTGCATGGCGCCAACCATGGCACCGGCCGCTGCGCCTTCTTCGCCCGCTGCTCCAAGTCCGATGAGTGCGCCAACCCATGCGCCGTATGTCACTGCCTCGTCTTCGGTGAGATCGCTTGCCTGGGCAGCGAGCACATCTCCGTTTTGGTCCTTATAGACACCGAGCATGTCGACGACTTTGATGACTCCGGACGCTGACGCATCATCGAGGGCGCCGAGAATGCTTCCGTCGAGCTGTGGATCGGTGAATCCGATCACGAGCAGTTGCAATGGTCCGATGGTCATGTGATGTGATCTCCTGCCGTTGACTTCGAATGGTCTCACCAAGAGGATACGCCACATCGGTGCCGGACGGATTCGAGCAGAGGGAGCGGGTGAGGGGAATCGAACCCCCGTATTCAGCTTGGGAAGCTGATGTTCTGCCATTGAACTACACCCGCGAACGTCCGGAAGTCTACAGCGAGGCTGGTGGCGCGGTCGTCAGCTCAGAAGGCTGGCGGCACCCCAGATCGAAATGAGCGCGCCGACGGTGAGAAGCCACCACGCCCGTCCGGCCCGGAATTCACCCGCTTCACCTTTGGGTGACGTACCGCGTTTGTGCTGGATGATGGCAAAGCCGTTGCCAAGCGCCATCGCGAGTCCGAACGCGAGGGCGATCTGTTTGATTAGCAGGCTGAGGTCGAGGATCTCCTCCATGTCACGGAAACTACCGGTGTGATAACTCATGACGCAGATACGCTTTCTGGTTATGCACCGACCCATGCCAACCGAGGATCCGACTCCCTGGCGCACATCCACGCGCCGAGGTTCTCTCTCGGTCGTTCTCTGGGCCTTCGGAATGGCGACGACACTCTTGCTCGTCGGACTGTGGGGGAGGGCCGTAGTTCATGACCAACCAACGATCCAGGCCTCAGCCCGGTCGGTTGTGAATGCAGAGATTGCAAGCGATCGCATATACAGCTGGATAGAGGACGCGGTCATGGCTTCCGGCGACGTTGATCCAGAAACTGCAGAGCAGGTGGTATCCGAACTCGCCGATCACCCCGAGATTGAGATTGCCCTCGAGTCGTTGGTCGACCAGTTCGTTGGCGCCCTCTTCGTCCATGAGGGCGATGCAGCGACACTTGAGCTCGCCGAGACTCTCGGTCCCGTCGTGCCACTCATATCGGCGACGCTTGCACAGCATGATGAATCGATCGACACGGAGGTCCTGACTGCCGCCCTTGCCCAGGCCGAAGATGTCGATCTGGAGACCGGTGACGCTGCGACCGTTGCGCGGATCGTGAACGATGCGCGAGGCGTTCTGTCGGTGATCGTCGTACTCGCCCTGTTCGCACTTGTGCTGACCGGTGCGTCCGCGATCTGGCTCTCTTCGAGCAGGCTCGCGATGGTCCGCACGCTCGCGACGAGGATCGTACTTTCTGCTCTGTCCTTCACGGTTCTGTTTCGCACCGGTGCCTGGGTGCTTGATCCGAGCGGCGGAGGCAGTCCGATCGCATCTGGCAGTGCGATTCTCCTCGGAAGCAACACCCATGTGTTCGGGTTGGTCGGCGCGCTGAGCGCCGCGGTAGCCCTCGTTGTCGCGTGGTATGTATGGAGAACTCGACCCGCGGCCGGGAGGGGGAGCGATCCACTCGAGTCCGACGAGGACACAAGGGAGCTTGCCAGTATCTGAGCGTCATGGCGTACTTCTGCACGATGACGCCTGATTCGATAGCATCGCCCCAGATCGGGAGGGTCGATGAAGACGTATACAACGCCTGGTGCATCCAAGGTTGACCAACATGTCAATGTTGTCCAGCAGCTCGTTGAGCGTGTTGAGACTGCGCCGGAGCATCCAGCGCTCGCCTATCGCGACGGGGATCGATTCGTCGATGTCTCGACTGCAGAGTTCTGGGAGATGGTGCGAGAACTCGCAGCCGGTCTTGTTGCTGCCGGAGTGAATCATGGAGATCGAGTCGCGTTGCATTCGGGTACCCGTATCGAGTTCACGTACTTCGACTACGCGATCTGGGCAGCTGGCGCGGCGACGACCACGATCTACGAAACGTCATCTGCCGAGCAGGTCGAGTGGATCCTCCAGGACTCCGGCTGTGTCACGCTCATTTCGGAGAACGCCGACACGTTTGCCGCGTATGACGACGTGTCTGGTTCCCTCCCGAACTGCCGAAATGTCTTTGTCATCGATGACGGAGCGATCGAGAAGCTTCGATCGATGGCGACCGATGTCACCCGAGCCGAAGTCGACAGCCGTGTCGCGAACATCAACCACGACGACCTCGCAACCCTCGTCTACACCTCCGGTACCACGGGTATGCCGAAGGGCTGTGTATTGACCCACTACAACTTCGCGTGGAATGTGACCCAGCTGGATGGCACCATCGACGGCCTTCTCGGTGAGGGCTACCGAACGCTCATGTTCCTGCCCCTGGCACATATCTACGCCAGGGCCGTGCAGGCGGTAGCAATATCAACAGGAACCACCATCGGGTTCTCCACCGGGATTCCGAACCTTCTCGAGGAGTTGCCGATGTTCAAGCCGACGTTCGTGTTCTCCGTCCCGCGGGTGTTCGAGAAGGTGTACAACGGTGCAAAGCAGAAGGCTGAGGCCGAGGGCAAGGGGAAGATCTTTGACAGGGCCGCGAGCGTCGCGATCGCGTACTCCCAAGGCATCCAGAGAGGGAAGATCAAGATCGGGACGAAGTTGGCCCACAGCATGTTCGACAAGCTGGTCTATTCGAAGATCAAGGCCTTGTTCGGCGGTGACATCGCCTATGCGATCTCAGGTGGAGCACCATTGGGAGCCAGGTTGGGTCACTTCTTCAGGGGTACGGGCATCACCATCCTCGAGGGATACGGCCTTACGGAGACCACCGCAGGCGGCACATTGAATCGACCGGATGCGATCAAGGTCGGAACGGTTGGCAGGCCGGTTCAGGGCACCTCGATCCGCATCGCGGAGGACGGTGAGGTGCTCATCAAGGGAGGTCAGGTGTACTCCGGGTACTGGAACAACGACGTGGCGACGGCCGAGTCGTTTACCGACGACTGGTTCCATTCAGGTGACATCGGGGTCCTCGATGATGACGGGTTCCTCTCGATCACGGGCCGAAAGAAGGAGATCATCGTGACAGCGGCAGGCAAGAATGTCGCCCCTGCTGTCCTTGAGGACCGGATGCGTTCGAATGCCCTGGTTAGCCAGGTGATGGTGGTCGGTGATGCCAAGCCCTTCATTGCAGCGCTTGTCACGCTCGATGCGGACGCCATTGCACCGTGGGCAGCGGATCACGGAATGGAGGGCGCCGTTACCGCCGACCTGATCAGTGATGCCGATGTGATCGCGGAGGTGCAGTCAGCGGTCGACCTCGCCAACAAGGCTGTGTCGAAAGCTGAGGCCATCAAGACCTTCCGCATACTGCCAGAGGACCTCTCGATCGAAGGTGGCGAGCTCACGCCAACTCTGAAGGTGAAACGCTCCGTAGTCGCTTCCAAGTACGCGAGCGTGATCGATGAGATCTACGGCGGCTGAGGTAGGAAGCCGGAACGAGGTCACTAACTCGCTCGGTTGGTAGGTTCCTCGTTATGAGTATCCGGTTCAGAACAGTGCTGCTTCTTGCGATTGCCTTGACAGCTTTGTTCGCGGTGCCTGCGGGCGCGAGGGTCCGGCCCAGCGTTGGAATCTTGCCTGATGGGGATACCAGACCGACGGTGCACTCTGTCGAGCTTCTTGCTCCTCAGTCGCACAATGCGCTCCTTGAAGCGGATCTCGTTGTTGACGCAACGGACAACGACGGTATTGAGCGATACGAGTACCGGTGGAACAGTTCCACGTTCGGTTCCACCCAACGCGCGGAGACGAGCATGCCAAGCGTTGACTACTCGATGACGATCCCCGAGACTCACTATTCCCTTGAGTTGCGTGCGATCGACATCCATGCGAACGCGTCCGACTGGTTCCCCGTGTGGTCCGGCGTTACGCCGAGCGTCCCGACCATCGTCGTTGCTGGAGACTCGATCGCGTCGGGCTATACACGACAGTGGTTCACAGGTGACTCGACGTGCACCGATGCGAGATTGTCCTATGGCAGCGAGCTTTCCGCCGGTATTGCTGCTCGACTTCCGGATGCCTGGGCACCTGAGTATGTGAATATTGCGTGGGCCGGCGCAGGCATCAACGCTATGCACTCGGGCGGGTCTGATTCCTGTGGGGTCTCCCATGAAGCGCAGGTCGCAGAGATCCAGCAGCTCGTCGATGCAGCATCGTGGAACATCGTCGTCATTACTGCAGGGATCAACTCGACCAACTGGACCGACGTGATCGTCGGTCTGACCAGGGACACGGCCATCTCGGTAACGAGGGATGGCGATCGACGCGCATGCGATCTGGCGCTCCGCGACAAGTGGAACATAGGCGAGCGAACCGCGACCATCGAGACCGGTACGCGTCGGACAGCGCGGGTGCTCACATCGATGACAAATGCCGCGATCTTCTGGACCGGCTACTACGACATAACAGGGACCGAGATTGCTCCTCTCTGGGCACCGATCGGCGACGAGTGTTCGGCAGAGATGGCCGAAGCGATGGAAGAACTGCACCATGGTTTGAAGGCAGGCCTGACGAGCGACGTCACGTGGGTGGACATCAACCGGGACATCGCTACCCAGTCCTGGGCCGGCTGGCCGCACCCGAATACCGCTGGCCACACAACGATCGGCCGAGTGATCGCGGGCGTGGTCCTTGCGCGGATGGCTCCCGACGTCTGAACCCGCACCTGACAGTGAATATGTCGCACGTATGTGCGACCATATTCATATGGACATCCCGGGCATTCTGCACGCAGATCTCGACGCGTTCTACGCTGCTGTTGCCGTCCTCGAGGACCCGTCGCTGAAAGGCAAGCCCGTCGCTGTTGGTGGTGGCGTGGTGCTTTCATGCACGTATGAAGCAAAGGATTACGGGGTCCGCGGCGGCATGCGGCTTGTGGATGCGAAGGCCCGATGTCCGCAGTTGATCGTCGTCGATGGCACGTTCGGGGCGTACACGGAATATTCGAGAACTATTTTCGAGATCTTCGAGGCCTACACACCACTCGTGGAGCCACTCTCGATCGATGAGGCTTTCATGGACGTCACCGGCTCTGTGAACCTCTTTGGATCGCCAGCAGACATTGCCCGGATGATCAGGGTTGATGTCAAGGAGCAGACGGGACTCGCGGTTTCCGTCGGGGTCACGCCGCGCAAGTTCCTCTCGAAGATCGCAAGCCAGGTGGCGAAGCCGGATGGCCTGATCGTCGTCCAACCGGGTGAGGAGATCGCATTTCTCCATCCGCTCCCTGTCGCGTATCTCTGGGGCGTGGGCCCGGTTACGGAGCGCAAGCTTCACGATCTGGGGCTTGAGACGATCGGAGATATCGCTGATACGCCTACCGAATCGCTGAGTGCGATGCTTGGC
>JAUVQC010000022.1 GCA_030598305.1 Actinomycetes bacterium | reverse complement strand
TCCCTATATCGATTCGATATAGACGTATGTATCAAATCGATATACACTGCCGTAAGCATGCTCGACTTCGCCATCCTTGGATTGCTCATGGAACGTCCCCGACACGGGTACGAACTACGTCGCGCCCTCGGCGAGCTCGGCTTCTGGAAGGTGTCCTTCGGTTCGCTGTACCCCGCACTCCGTCGGCTGGAGAAGAGTGGTGCCATCAGGGCGACGAAGGCCACTGGACGCCGCAAGGCGTACGAGATCACGGAGCAGGGTCATGAGGTCTTCGGGTCGCTCCTCGGGTCCGATCCGGAGGCGACCGAGACGGACCGTGGCTTCCAGGTAAGGCTCGCCTTCCTCGGACACCTCCCGTCAGACCGCCGCATCCAGGTCATGGACCGCAGGCGGAGGGAACTGTCCACACAACTCAAGACTGCACGGGAGATCCTCATCGAAGCCCGTTCGGCAACAAAGAACGAGGATCGCTATCGCATTGCCCTCATGGAGCATGCAATGCAGTCCACAGAGGCGGATATCGCGTGGCTCGACGGACTTGTCGCAGCCGAACGTGGTGTCGCTTCGGCAACGTAACTGATCAGACCAAGGAACCAGGAGGACTCGATGTCCAAGATGAAAGTAGCCATCGCAGGGCTCGGAAACTGCGCCAACTCCCTCATCCAGGGCGTTGAGTACTACAACGACGCGGACGCGGATCTCAACATCCCAGGCCTCATGCACGTCCAGCTCGGTGACTATCACATCGGTGATATCGAGTTCGTTGCCGTCTTCGATGTTGACGCATCCAAGGTGGGCCAGGATGTCGCGAAGGCGATGTGGGCGGGTGAGAACAACACGATCCAGTTCGCTGAGGTCGGTGATCTCGGATTCGACGTGCTGCGCGGCCCGACATTCGACGGCCTCGGCAAGTACTACGTCGGCATGATCGAGGAGTCGAACGACGAGCCCGTCGATGTTGTTCAGGCGCTCAAGGACTCTGGTGCAGATGTGCTCGTCTCCTACCTGCCCGTCGGTTCCCAGGAAGCGACCGAGTTCTATGCACAGGCGGCTATTGATGCAGGCGTCGGGTTCGTCAATGCCATCCCCGTGTTCATCGCGTCGGACCGGGAGTGGGCACAGAGGTTCGTCGACGCTGGTCTCCCGATCATCGGTGACGACATCAAGTCACAGGTCGGCGCAACCATCGTCCACCGTCAGCTCGCTCGACTGTTCGAGGATCGTGGCGTCAAGATCGACAACACGTACCAGCTGAACTTCGGTGGCAACATGGACTTCATGAACATGTTGGAGCGTGAGCGTCTCATCTCAAAGAAGATCTCAAAGACGCAATCGGTGACGAGCCAGATCGAGCGGAAGATCAATTCGGAGTCCGTCCACATCGGACCATCGGATCATGTTCCGTGGCTGACGGACCGCAAGTGGGCCTACATTCGTCTCGAGGGCACGTCCTTCGGTGATGTGCCGCTCAATGCGGAGCTCAAGCTCGAGGTGTGGGACTCACCCAACAGCGCAGGGGTCATCATCGACGCCGTGCGTTGTTGCAAGATCGCCATGGATCGCGACCTCGCCGGACCGCTGCTTGCACCATCGTCATACTTCATGAAGTCACCTTCGGTGCAGTACCACGACAGCGTCGCACACGACAACGTCGAAGCGTTCATCGCCGACCAGGACAACACGGTCGAGGACCTCGCGAGGTTCCTGCTCGCCGAGTAGCGCATTCCGGCCGTTCTGGCGTCCATACGCGCTATATATGGCGCGTATGGACGCCAGAACCGTTTGATCTACACTGGATGACATGACAAGAGTCAACTGAGGAATTCACCACCTCCGGGTCCGACCGCGCCCGCCCCTCCAAGGGAGTTGCCATGTCTGCCATCCATTTCAATCACGTCTCCTTCTCATACTCATCTGCTGTCCCGGTCATCGCCGACGCGACCTTCGACCTCGGTTCCGGCTGGACCGGCCTGGTCGGCGCCAATGGCGCTGGGAAGTCGACGCTCCTCCATCTCATCACCGGTGACCACCCTCCAGATACCGGATCTGTGTCCGTCGAGCCCCCTGGTCTACCGCCCGTGCTCTGTGACCAACGCGTCGATCATCTCACGCGGGACATCGAGGACTTCGCGTGGGAGTGGAGCCGCGACGCCGTACGAATGCGGGCATCACTCAAACTCGAGCCTCAGGATGTTGAACGATGGGCAACGCTGTCCCCTGGCGAGCGGAAGCGGTGGCAGATCGGAGCGGCACTTTCCGCGCAGCCTGACGTGCTGCTCCTCGATGAGCCAACGAACCATCTCGACACCGAGGCACGAGAGCTGCTCGTCTCTGCACTGAAAGCCTTCGAGGGTTGCGGTGTGGTTGTCTCCCACGATCGCGGGCTCCTCAACGAGCTGACGACACGGACGCTTCGGCTTCACGGCGCATTCGTCAGGATGTGGGGTGGTCCATATGACGTGGCGATACAAGAGTGGCAGGCACGGGAGCAGGAGCAGACGCTCCTCTACAGCAAGATGAAGTCGGAACAGAAGAAGCTGGCTCGCCGGCTCGATGACCAGCGGCGAAAATCGGCTCAAAAGGACGCTGAGCGAATGCGCGAGCGTAGGGCCGCAGGAAAACACGATCTCGATACCCGAGGCTCAGCTGCAAGCTACAAGCATGAGCGAGGCCAGAAGACCGGTGCAAAGACGGTCGCGTCAATGACCAACTCACTCAATCGAGTCACGTCAGAAATCGCGACGGTTGAGCTTCAGAAGGAACGTGGTGGCAACGTCGGATTCGGATTTGAACCGGCCAACAAGGAGTTCCTTGTCCGATACCACGGGCCCATCGCGGCCGGCGGTCGGATGCTGTTCCATGTCGACGTCGCCGTTGCCAGGGGTGACCGCGTCCGGATCGCTGGTCCCAATGGCGCAGGCAAGACCTCTCTGCTTGCTCAGCTCGTGGCGGAGGCAGCAATACCGGGTGAGAGGCTGCTCTACCTCCAACAAGAGACCAACGCCGCTGCCTCCCGTGCCTTCCTCGAGGAAGTGAGTGCGCTGCCCGATGACGACAAGGGGCGTGTGATGTCCCTCGTAGCGCTGCTGGGAGCCGACCCGGCCGCGCTGTTGGCGTCAGATCAGCCATCGCCGGGGGAAGCCCGCAAGGTGGCACTTGCTCTCGGATTGGGAACACCGAAATGGCTACTCGTCCTCGACGAACCAACGAACCATCTCGATCTGCCGTCAATCGAACGACTGGAACGGGCACTGGATGGATATGAGGGAGCGTTACTCCTCATCACCCACGATGATGCGCTCGCTGGGAAAGTAACCGATACCACGTGGGCTATCGACAGTGATGGCATCTCACGACGATGACTACAGCGGGATCGGTCCACTCCGATGGGCACGCTCGACGAGGCAGGCCGAAATGTGGACGAACTCACCCGTGATGGATGCCGACCGTGTGAGTACCCCTCCTCCGACCGAGATTCCGAAGGGATCTTGGACCACGCGATGTGCACCATCGAGCCACTCAAGGGAGTAACCGGCTGGCACAGCCGCTGTATACGTCAGCCCGTCCACTGATCGAACCACGGAGAGATCCAAATCACCGACGGTGTCGGATCCGTCAACCGCCGCGCTCACCACGAAGTCACACGGCTGGTCTGCCAAAGCTGGCGGGGCAGCAAGGCCCATCATCATGATGGCAACCGCGAGCGCGCTGGCTGCCCTCCTCATCGTCAAAGTCATGGCGCGACCCTATCAACGAGTCACGGCGGTGCGTAGAAGGGTTCTCAGAGGCACCGGCGTGACTAGTGCCCTGATCGAAGTGTGATCGTCCGGTCACCGACAGGGTGGAGACGCCGGCTGTTGGCGCCGTAGCGGTCGCGGAACGCTTCGACCCAGTCGGGGTGGAGGTTCACCCTGTCAGTGAGAACGATCCACTGGACTCCCTCGCTGTACGGTGGTGTCGTGAGGGAACCGTCGTATGCATAGTGGGTCGTCGACTCGGGAAGGAGTATGACCAGCGGCATCGCCTGTTCCAGGCGTCTAGGACCCCTCGCCAACTCGGACTCCTCCGCGAACACCGCAAGTACAGCCTGGTTCCCCTCAGCGTCCTCGTTGACGAAGTGGATCTCCACCGCGAAAAACTCGCCATCGATCGCATGTTCAGAAGGCGTGTGGAGGTGGAACCCCTTGAGTTCATACCTCCGACCGTCGTACGTGATCGAGCTGCCACCGGCAATGGAGAACTCAATGGTCGTGCGCGCGTCGTGGCCGTGCATCACCGACTTTCCGTAATCGACTGCGAATTCGACCGGCGGAGCATCAATAGCAGAGCCGAGGTCGATGGGAGACGGGGAATTCAGAGACGTGCGCGGAGCCATGCGATGTCGGCCTTCTGACCTTCTACGAGGCCGGGCGTCTCTACGATCACATCGGTGTTCGCTGCCTTGATGACACCGATCAGTAGCTCCTCGGGGATGAAGCCTTCACCGAAATTGGCGTGGCGGTCCCTATGGGACCCTGCCTCGTCCTTTGAATCGTTGGCGTGCACGAGCGAGACACCGCCCACTGCTTCCGATACAACGCCCACGGCTGTCTCGAGATCAGCGCCAGATGCCCATGCGTGGCACGTATCAAGGCAGACACCAACGTTGTAATCGCCAATCTCCTCCCAAAGCGGCCCGTAGTTCTCGAGGTCATGCATGATCGAGTTGCCCTTGCCAGCAGTGTTCTCCACGAGCACGGGAACGGTCACTTCGAATGAGTCGAGTGCCTTGCGCCACCGTTCAAATCCGACGGCCTGATCCTCGTCGGGGCCAACGCTCCCACCATGGACGACGACACCCCTCGCTCCGATAGTTGCCGCTGCCTCGACAGCTTGCGCAAGAGCTTTGCGTGACGGTATCCGCACACGATTGTTCGGGGATGCCAGATTCAACAAATATGGCGCGTGGACATAGAACTCGATTGAGGACGCCACGAGATCCTCCGTGTCCGTACGCGGTATCGGTGCCTTCCACTGCTGTGGATTCGACATGAAGATCTGTACTGCATCTGCATCCCTGTCTCGCGCTTCGCCAAGGGGATCCTTTGGGCTCACGTGTGAACCAATGATCATTCGCGCTCCTCTTCTACTTCTGAATCGGCTTGGATGATCGTGGTCTCCCACACTATCGACGGCGGCTCGAAGTTCCGGAGGTTCTCCACACGTTCATAGTGATCATGGGCTCCTTGGGCGGCAAGGGCCACTTCGGTCACTCGACTGGCCCAGTCATGGGCATCGATCAGTACCGTATCGCCATTGCGCTGAAGCCCGGACAACCTGTCGGGCAACTCGGTCCCGCTCTTGACCCTGACGATGAGTTGCTCCCGCCGACTCCCGTCATAGGCGTCGAGTTCGACACCGCTGGTAACGGAGTCAATATCCCCCCACGGAATGACATCGCCGTCCCCACCCGTGTCGATGACCAAACCCGCTCCTTCGACCAGCACCATTGGACGACGGCGGACAAGTTCGGTCACGGACCCGCCAAAGAGCAGTACCCCTGTAGCGATCATCGTCCCACCCCATAGGAGATCGCCTCGCTGTTGGGCTTGACCGCGCGTGGTCAGCACTCCATCGTTGTTATCCGGCGGTGTGGAGACCCAGTGACCGAACATGATGTCCGCGGCCGCCGCGATCAACACGATTCCAACGATGCCGAATACGAAAAGTTTCAGGGATGATCGATAGGCGCGCATCTTCTACTTCAGTACTCCGAGTTCTCGGGGAGTGACAATGGCAACGTAGGGGATACCGAGAGCTTCCACCCGCTTGGCCGTCGCCCCTCCTGAGCGGTCGACGAGCGAGACGGCCTTCATCACGGAGACACCCGCATCCCTCAGCGCCTCAATGGCTTCGACGAGCGCAGCTCCGGTTGTCGTCGTGTCCTCGAGCGCCACCACCCGAGATCCCGTACCGATCGGTCCCACGAGCCGTCCTCCCGTTCCGTGGTCCTTTGTCTCCTTGCGTATGGAGAACGATACGAGATCACGGCCAGCGTCTGCAGCCACGAGGGCAGTGGCCACCGCGATGGGGTCCGCTCCCATGGTCATGCCGCCGACCGCATCGATACCTTGGGGGACTTCTGTGAGTACCGCTGCCCCAACCAGGCGCGCACCAGCGCCAGAGAACGTCGTCTGGCGTGCGTCAATGTACCAACTCGACGTTTCGCCCGACCTCAGCGTGAAAGGTCCGTCGGTTCGCACAGCAAACTCCTTGAGATGCGCCGCGAGTGCCTCTTTGGGTGCCAAAGAATTTTCCAAGAAAACCTCTCAAGGGAATCGTGTACCTGGTCGATACGGTAGTCAGACAGGATGCCTTCCTAACCTCCCGTCTAAGCCCGAACCAAGGCCGCCAATTTGGCGGCCTTTGGTTCGTCCTCAGACGTTTTGGCGTGACCAACGGGACGATATTCCCGCGAGCCACGCCAAAACCCCCGAGTCTGGGTCTCGGGTCGGCGTCGCTAGCCTGTTCTCGATGGACATTCTCTTCGTACGACATGGGCAGCCGCAGTGGGCCATCGAGGGCATCTCACAACACGATCCCCACCTCACCGACCTCGGTTGGAAGCAGGCCGATCTCGCCGCCGCCCGAATCGCCTCGGATGAGAAGGCGACTGCCGCAGAACTCATCGTTTCTCCGGCGACCCGTGCCCAGGAGACCGCACAACCTGCTGCGAGCAGTACCGGACTGACCATCGGCACTGTCGACGATCTGCTCGAGATCCAGATGCCGAACTGGGAGGGTGTCACGGAGGAAGCCGTGATCGACATCTTCAGGACGACACGACACCGGTCGCCGGAGGAGTGGTGGGACGGTCTTGAGGGTGGAGAGTCATTCCGCGACTTCCATGATCGGGTGACTACCGCGCTCGACCGATTGCTGAAGGCCCGTGGGATCACAAAGAATCTCGAGGATCCGCGACTCTGGGATGTTGAAGACGATCCGGGACGGATCATCATCGTCGCCCACGGAGGGACCAACTCGGTCTGCCTCGCCCACCTGATGGGTGCACCACCAGCACCGTGGGAGTGGGAGAAGTTCGTGCTGTTCCACGCATCATTTGCACGAGTGAAGTTCATCCCGCTCGCAGGCGCACACGTGCCGAGCCTGCGCACGTTCAACGATCAGGACCACATCCCGTCGGATCTGCGCTCCAGGTAGTTGGGAACGGGAACGCTTCGCGTTCCCAACCTCAATGCGTTTGGAACCTATTTGCCGAAGCGGCGCTCGCGCTTGGTGAAGTCACGCATGGCACGAAGGAAGTCGATGTGGCGGAACGCCGGCCAGTACACATCGACGAACGAGTACTCGGCGTACGCTGCTTGCCAGAGGAGGAATCCGGACAATCGCGCCTCGCCTGATGTCCTCAGCACAAGGTCCGGGTCCGGGAGATCCGAGGCATACATCCTTGCAGAGATGGCATCGCGATCGATGTGATCGGCTATGGCTGCTGCCGGCGTCCCTTCTGCGGCAAGCTTCGATACGAGATCGCTCACCGCATCAACGATCTCCTGCCGCCCGCCGTATGCAAGGGCGATCGTGACGCGACGGCTCCCCGTCGAACACCGCTCCTGGAGACGCTTCGTTGCCTCGACAAGGTCAGCAGGAAGAAGATCGATACTCCCGATGAACCGAACCGTCACGTTCCGCCCGGCGGGAGTCTCCGGTATGCGGTCGAACAGCTCGATGAGCACTCCGTAGTATGGCTGCAGTTCCTCATCGGGTCGCTCGAGGTTCTCGGTCGATAGGAGCCAGCAGGTGACAGCAGGGATCTCAAGCTCGGCCGTCCATCCAAGGAACTCGACGAACTTATCCATCCCGACGCGGTAGGACGCCGCATAGTCGGGAAGCCCTTCGGCCCTTGCATAGCGACGGTGGCCGTCATGGATCACACCGATGTGGTCAGGCAAGCCGCCGCGGTCAAGAGTCTGGAGCAGCCGCTTCTCATATACCTGATATGCCGGCTTCTTCAGAATTTTCGGAACGTGCATCCACACTCCTCGTCGACGTGTGCCTCTTGGAGCCTAGATACCTCTCATGCCAAGGGTTGTGGTCTCGCCGCCTTCTTGTCATCCCGATAGCGCATCATGCCGATACTCTGTTCGAGATGGAACTACCCCGTTGGACACTTGGCAGGATGCAGAACCCCATCAGAGGGTTGCTGCACGGTGGTGCCGCTGTCGCTGCAGTGGCCGGCACATTGTTCCTCGCGTGGGTGTCACCGAATTGGGGTATCCGCATCGGCGCAATCGTGTTTGGCCTCGCAATGGTGGCGCTCTATACAACGAGTTCGCTGTACCACGCGATCCCCTGGCATGGCACCTGGAAGAAACGGATGCAACGCCTCGATCACTCGATGATCCTCGTCATGGTCGCCGGAACCTACACGCCGATCGCCATCGCCACACTCGACGGATGGCTGCGTTCGGCCGTGCTCTTGGTCGCATGGGGAATCGTTGCCACAGGTGCGATCCAGCACGGATTCTTCCCTCGCGAGAAACAGACCTTCTCGATGGTGCTTGCTATGACGATGGGGTGGCTCGGCACAGCGATCGCTTGGAAGTTCGTCCAGGAACTGGGATGGGCGGGTGCTGCTCTCGCCGTTGTCGGTGGAGCCATCTACTCCGTTGGCATGGTGCTCTTGATCATGAACAGGCCCCGGTTATGGCCACGGGTGTTTTCGTACCACGAGGTGTTCCACATCATGGTGGTAACGGCCACCAGCGTCCACTTCGTCCTGATCTGGCGCTACGTTCTCCCGCACGCGGCCTGATCGTTACGGCTGGGCGCTGCTCGGGAGCGCCGGTCCCGGCACACGGATGAGAAGTAGCCTGCCCTCTTGGTAGCCGCCGTTGTGGAAACCGTAGGTCTCTCCCTTGTCGATGTGGAGCACATCCCCGGGACCGATACGGAATACTTCCCCATCCACCTTGAACTCGATGTCCCCGACCAACCCCACATACATCCGGTGATCCTTCTCAGATACCCTTGGGGTCCGGTCTGCCCCGATGGGCACGATGACCTCTGCGAACGATGAACCCGAATAGGTATCAGGGGTCAACTCCCGCAGCTCGAAATCGCCGAAGATGAACGGCGCTGCGTCTGCGTATCTCTTCAATTCCATGGAAAACAGGCTATCAGGCGTCGGGCATCAGGCGTCGGGCGCCAGTGCGTCGCTTCGTGTCACACCCACTCGATACGTTATGGACATGAAGAACATGACACTTGCACACACCACCCACACAGAGAATCTCATGGCCATGACGAACCGACAGCTCGAGGCATGGTTCAACGCCGGCGGCCTCACCGTCAAAGTCGTTGCGAACTGCTCCGACCCGGACTGTGTGAGTTGCATCACGCTCGGCCAAACCCGGGAAGCTGCCTAGCCGCTTGCTCAGCGCAGGTCCTTGCGGATCACGAACATGGGGCCGGACCATACGTTGAACACAGCCGCCACCTTCACGTCAATAGCACCGAATCCAGACCCTCGAGGAACACCGTGAGAGCATCGATCTGTACCGACACCGATGCCATCGAGCCGCCGCCATGGGTGAGGCGCGCACCTGAGGATGTGGTGACGTCCAGCGCGGAGAGATCTGATGGATCGAAGCGCTCGTCGAAACGTAGGAGCTCCTCCGCTGTGAGATCATCGAACGACTCACCGCGGGCAACCAGAGACGCTACGACTCCGCCAACGAGGTGATGTGCCTGCCTGAAAGGAACACCGCGCCGTACGAGTGCTTCGGCGAGGTCGAGGGCCGTGACCCATCCGGCGGGCTGTGGTGCGTGGAATTCGGCCGTCGACACCAGGCCGCCCAAGGCATCAAGGGAACCAGCAAGCGTGTCGTCTGCATGGAACACGATCCGCTTGTCCTCCTGCAGATCACGGTTGTAGGTCATGGGGAGACCCTTCTGCAGCGAAGCGATCGCTGCAAGATCACCGACCGTGGAGGCCGCCTTCCCCCTGACGAGTTCAGCGATATCGGCGTTCTTCTTGTGTGGCATGGCCGACGAACCGGTGGTGTAGGCATCCGAGAACGTCACCCAACCGAATTCCGTGGTCGACCACAGCAGCAACTCCTCGGACAGACGCGAGAGGTGGAGCATTGACTGGGTTGCGCACCACACGTACTCGGCGGCCACGTCCCGCGACCCCACAGCATCCATCGAGTTGTCAAAGACCGCCTGCATGCCCAGCAGTTCGGCTGTCATCTCAGCGTCGAGGGGCAGTGATGAACCACCCGACGCTCCTGCACCAAGCGGAGAGACGTCGGTACGAACCCTTACATCAGCGAAGCGTTCGACGTCACGTTTGAGCATCCATGCGTAGGCAAGCAGATGGTGGGCGAGAGGCACAGCCTGTGCCTGTTGCAGATGCGTGTAGCTCGGAATGATCGTGTCGCCGACTGCTCCGGCCAGGTCGACGAGGATCGCGATGAACGCCCCCAACTGTCCGATACGGTCGGCCGAGGACCGTTTGAGATAGAGCCGCAGATCGAGGGCGACCTGGTCGTTTCGGGACCGCCCCGTGTGCAGCTTGCCTGCAAGATCACCGATGATGTCTCCCAGGCTGCGCTCCACGGCGGAGTGGACATCCTCATCGCTGTCGAGGAACACGAACTTCCCTGTCTTGGCCTCGTCCATGATCGCTGCGAGACCTTCGAGCATCGCCGCTGCCTCCTCGGCTGTGAGCAGACCAACCCGTCCGAGCATCGTTGCATGTGACATCGAGCCAGCCACGTCATCAACGAGCATGCGCCGGTCAGATGTATCCACCGTGAAGCGCCACAACGACTCAGAGGGACCGTCTTGGAACCGTCCACCGGACCAGAGGGTCATCGTCGCACTCCGCCTCGCTCGGACGACATACAGCCGGTCGTATGTCGTCTACTCACCTTCGCCGAGCCGTTTCTCTGCGAACGTGCGCAAGCGGAGCGATTGCAGCCGGATGAAGCCTTCTGCGTCTGATTGG
>JAUVQC010000104.1 GCA_030598305.1 Actinomycetes bacterium | reverse complement strand
CACATCGGTCCAGGTGATGTGACCGCAGGACTGGTGAAGCGAACGGTCAAGGACGTCGATGTCAAGGTCGTGTCCTCCCTTGACGAGGCACGTACAGTGGCGAGAGAGCTCTCCGTACAATGACGGCTTCGAGGGAAGGATCCGCATGACGAACGCAACGATCACTGGCTGGGGCAGCTGCATCCCACAACCTGTGGTGACGAACGATGAGCTGGCGACGGTTATCGACACGAGCGATGAGTGGATCGTTTCGCGCTCGGGTATCAAAGAACGACACGTTTCGCACGTGAACAACTCAGACATGGCAACCCTCGCCGGAAAGCGTGCTCTCGCGGCCGCGGGTCTCCAGGCATCTGACCTTGACTACGTGATCGTTGCGACCTGCACACCGGATCGGCAGATTCCGTCTTCAGCTGCGTACGTTCAGGCCAAGATCGGAGCGGACCGTGCCGCTGCAGCGGACATAAACGCTGGATGTTCAGGATTCATCTACGGTCTGTCGATGGCCCATGGACTCCTCGCGACCGGGACAGCGGAAAGGATCCTGCTGGTCGGCTCGGAGCAGATCAGTTCCTACCTGAATCTCGACGAGCGTTCCACCGCTGTGTTGTTCGGTGACGGGGCGGGCGCGGTGATCGTCGAAGCATCGAAGGACGAATCAGGTATCAAATCGATGGCCCTTGGAGCCGATGGGCACGGCGCCGAGTACCTCACCGCGGACGGCCTAGGAACTGAACTCATTTCCTCAGAAGGACCGAAGTCGATCGTCATGGACGGCATGCAGATTTTCAAAGGTGCTGTCGTGCGCATGGGGGACGGCACGGTCAATGCAGCAAAAGAAGCCGGGTGGGAACTCGATGAGATCGACCTTGTGATCCCGCATCAAGCCAACATTCGAATCATCGATGCGGTGAGAAGACGTATCAAAGCCGATGACTCCAAGATGTTCATCAACATCCAAAGATATGGCAACACGTCAGCGGCAACGATTCCCATAGCTCTGGCTGAGGCGGTCGACGAAGGGCGCGTGACACCAGGTGCAAAGCTGGTCTTTGCTGCATTTGGAGCTGGTCTCACCTGGGGTGCGACCGCGTTTGTGTGGGGAGACAGAGTCGAACCCATCGCTACAACCGATGAAGAGCTCCCTGAGCCGCAAAAGACGGGTCTCGAGATCTTGATTGACAACCAGAAAGGTCTTCAAGGATGAGCTCCGTCGCTCTTGTCACCGGCGCCTCGCGAGGAATCGGCCGCGCCATTGCGCTGCATCTCGCGGCTGACGGTTTCGCCGTGGCGGTCAACTACGCGTCAAATTCGGACATGGCCGGTGCCGTCGCCTCGGAGATCGTGGGGACGGGGGGAACAGCGCTTGCGGTCCAAGCAGATGTGTCTGACGCTGATGCCGTCGCAGAAATGTTCGCCCTGATCTCGAATGAATTGGGCCCGGTGGAAGTGCTGGTCAACAACGCAGGAATCACCGACGATGGTCTGCTTCTGCGTATGTCACCTGACCAGTGGGACAACGTGGTGAATACGAATCTTCGCTCTGTCTTCCTGTGCACGAAGGCGGCGCTTCGCGGAATGCTGCGGGCAAAGTCGGGGAGGATCATCAACATCTCTTCAGTGTCGGGAATCTCGGGGAACCCTGGCCAAGGCAACTATGCAGCGGCGAAAGCCGGCATCATCGGGTTCACCAAGTCGATCGCAAAAGAAGTTGGCTCAAGGGGCATCACCGTCAATGCGATCGCACCCGGATTCATCCGGACGGACATGACAGAGGCACTTGGGGAAGCAGCCACCGATGCTGCATCGCAACAGATCGCTCTGGGCAGGCTCGGCCTGCCGGAAGAAGTGGCGTCGGCGGTCGGCTATCTTGCCTCCGAAGGTGCTTCGTACATCACCGGTCAGACCATCGTCGTTGACGGTGGCTTGGCTCTTTGACCATCAGGAGGCGGAAGCCATGGAACGTGCAGAGATCGAATCGAAGCTGAACGAGCTTCTTGTGGAAGAACTCGGCCTCGATGCCGACAAGATCACCCCGGAGGCCAGGTTCGAAGAGGACCTTGAGGTCGACTCACTCGGTGTTGTCGAGCTGCTGATGGCGCTCGAGGACAACTTCGGAGTGCAGATCCCGGACGAAGAGGCTGAGTCGATCGGAACGGTCGCTCAGGCTGTCGACCTGGTCGTCGCCAAACTCAACGGATAGGTCTCATCATGAACGGTCGCCGGGTCGTTGTAACCGGTCTCGGGACAGTGACGTCCCTCGGTTCGAGCGTGGACGAGTTATGGCAGAACCTTCGGTCGGGCACGAGCGGCGTGACGTCGATCGAACGCGTTGATGTATCGGACATCTCCTCGAAGATCGGTGCCGAGGTCAAGGATTTCGATATCACCGAATTCATGTCGGGCCGAGACGCTCGGCGTCTCGACAGGAGTTCACAGTTCTTCTGGGTCGCCACCAAGCAGGCTCTGGAGGATGCGGGTCTTTCCTATGACGAGGATGATCCCGAGGCGCTCAGGGCTGGTGTACTCGCTGGTACCGGCATCGGCGGGATAGAGACGATGGAGGAGCAGATCGGGATACTCGCTGAACGCGGGCCGAGCCGCATCTCTCCCTTCGGGATCGCCAAGATAATCTCGAACATGGCCGGTGGCCTGGCGTCGATCGATTTCAATCTCTATGGCCCGAACTCGACCACTGTCACCGCGTGTGCGGCATCTGCAAACGCCATCGGTGATGCCGGTGCAATCATTCAACGCGGCGCGGCCGACGTGATGGTCGCTGGCGGGGGAGAGGCCGCCATCACCCGATTCGCCCTCGCCGGGTTCGCTTCGGCCAGGGCAATGTCGACCAACAACGATGACCCTCAGGGCGCGTCTCGTCCTTTCGACCTCAACCGCGACGGATTCATCATGGGCGAGGGTGCCGCTGTTGTCGTGCTCGAGGAACTCGAACACGCGCAAGCCAGAGGTGCACAGATCCACGGTGAGCTCCTTGGATACGGGATGTCCGCGGATGGATATCACATCACACTTCCTCGTCCAGGTGGTGCTGGCGCGGCTCGCGCCATGAAGGCTGCAATGGACGACGCAGGACTCGAACCTTCAGACATCGGGTACATCAACGCCCATGGGACTTCCACGCCGGCGAATGACAAGACGGAGACGTCAGCCATCAAGACGGCGTTCGGTGACGTTGCCTACGACGTACCCATCTCCTCGACGAAGTCGATGACAGGGCATCTTCTCGGTGCGGCCGGGGCCATTGAGTCCCTCGCGTGCCTGCTTGCGATCAGGGACGGTGTGCTGCCGCCAACGATCAACTACGAGACGCCTGATCCGGAGTGTGACCTCGACTACGTCCCGAACTTGGCACGTGAGGTTCCCATCACCACTGCAATGACGAACTCATTCGGTTTCGGTGGCCATAACGTCTCTCTCGTGTTCGGAGCACCGCCCGAGTAGCTCGGCACGCCGATCGTTTCGCGTCACGACACACGAATAGGGTCAGTCGTCAGTTGTCGGTCGTTCGTCGTCGGTTTCACACCCGATGCCCGTCGGCGGTAGCCCTGCGGCCTCTCGTTCGTTGTATTCGTCGAAGGAGCGGGTGACGAGGGCGGCAACGAGGCCAACGCCGACGAATGTGAGGATCGCCGTTACGACACCCCCCGTTGCCTCGAGGGTCGAGCAGCTGGAGGGGAGACAGATCGCTTCGACGATGCCTGACCCGATGAGTCCTCCGGCCATCGTGGCGGCCAGCACCACCGAGACGATTGCCGGGCGTATGTTCGCTCGTGCACCTAGCACGGCCAGTCCACCGAAAACCGCAGCGGTGAGGATCATGGCAGGAGTTCCGCCTATCAGCCACCCCGTCACAGCGCCAAGAATCGTTGTGGCGACGATCGACGCAACGTCACTGGCTCTGATCATCTGAAGTCCTTCTGGGAACGGGAGCCGGAAGCGGAGGGGTGATGACCGCAGTCACCTGCTTCGCCTCGGGTGTCCAAGCAAGAACCATGACCATTAGCGCGCCTGTCGCGATCACGATGTTGCCGGCGGGAGCTGTTTGGAGTGAAGCCATTCCGCCGGAGAGGGGTACGACCACGCGCAGGCCCCAGATGCCAAAGGGAAGCCCGCGCCCGTATGCCCAGGCGGAGGCGACCACGACGAGAACGAGTAGCCAGTGTGATGCATCGACGCCCTGATAGGCAGCGAGCCCAACGAGGATCGGCGCAACGCCACTGGATGCAAGCAACGCGACAGGTACGTATCCCAGTGGTTCGGCGACCGGACGCTGCCGGACCCACAAGGTGAGCCAGGGTCCCGAGAGACCGACGACCGCAACCATGCCGATCCCAAGGACAACCCAGAACCATGGCCCCCCGCCGATTGAACCAAGCGCGGTGCCAGCAACTACCGAAGCAGAGAGAACCCACCTACTCCATGGAGCACGAACGAGAATCAAACCAGCAAGGCCTGTCAGGGCGACACCGTTCAGGCCGAGCAGGATCATCACAAGGGAGGGGGGTGAGATTGGGCCGCTCTCGATCACCGCTGCAATCGATCCGATGACCACAGCCAAGAATGCTGTTGCACCGATGGCTATCGGGAGTCGGCTCATTGCGCTGTCGCTCGGCGCTACTGAGCTGCGCGAGTATCGACCAGGCCTGGGATGCGAACACCACCAAAGAGGCTATCGCTCACGAGAATCGCCTTGTATCTGTACAAGCCTTTTGGTTGCGTGGAGAAGTCGTACTCGAATGTGTCGCCCTTGGCGAGCGGTTCCGAGATGAAGAGACCGTCTGACTCCTCGATGGTGAACTCCCTGTCGTCCCGATTGACCCACTTCACGGATTGGATGGCGTCGATGTTGATTTCGAGGTTGGATGGGCGGAGGACGCCATTGTCGATGAACACGACGGTGACACCTTCTGGCGGCGGCTCGGTCGTGGTCGTCGAGGTGGGTGTCCGGTCGGCGTCGATGGTGGCCTGGGATGGTCCCGATTGGAGCAGTGACCCAAGTACAAGGACTGCTACGAACACTCCTGTGACGAGCAGCGCACTGTTGAAGATGGTTCGGTTGGCCACGTTGCTCCTCACATGCCCCAGAAGATGGGCGGGCAGCGAGGAGTGTAGCCGGGTCCGCCGGCTTCAGCCGTTCGATCCGGAGGGGGACCATCGCTCCGTCTCGATCCACATCCCGTCGCGCCCGCGCACCAGGGTGATCACCTCACCGTGGACCGGAGGGTCGCGTCGGAGATCGCTCAGATCGCGTCCGGTGAGTCGTAGCCGTGCGGCCTGCACAGGGTCCTGATGGCCGACGAGGACGATCGTGCTGCTGGGACGCTCGATCGTCGATGCAATGACCGACGCGTACCTCTCGGCGACCTCGGCCAGAGACTCCCGCCCAGTGGCAGCGGATGCATCGTGGAGGTAGCCGTCGAGTTCGCCTGGAAAGAGCCCAGAGAGTTCCTCCCAGCGGTTTCCGGTCCAATGCGGGAACTGCCCTGACTCGGT
>JAUVQC010000008.1 GCA_030598305.1 Actinomycetes bacterium | reverse complement strand
GCTTGGAGGCGACGGACCTCGAGCTCCTGGAAGATCGCCTCGATCTCGGCGATGCGGTCGGGCGTCGGGGTCGTGACAGACAGTGTCGTAGCCGTCGTCGGAGTTGTCGATGTTGTCGTCGCTGCCGATGCCTGCGGAGTGGGGGGAGCCGTGGCCGGAACGGTCCCCGCGGTGGTACAGGCCCCCAGTCCCAGAGTGGAGGCCACCACTACGACCGCCAGACGTTTCAGCATTGGTTCAACCATACGGTGCGTAGCCATCGCCCGGAAGGGCCCCGTAACCGCACTTTTCCCAACCTGGAACTGAACCCGTCCCCGGCCCAGAGAATGGTGCAATCGGTTCTGTGGGCTGGCTGCGGCATATACCGGTTTGGCAACCCTGGGTTCGCGGCTAGGCGAGGGCTTGGGTGACGGCGGTGGGGAAGGCGACGGATACGTCGGCGTCGAGGCGGAGTGTGAGGTGGATCGAACTGTCGTGGTCCGTCTCGCCACGGTTGATGATCACGTACGGCACTCCCCGGCGCGCCGCAACCAGTGGGATCTCGGCTGCGGGGTACACGCTGAGGGTGGAACCGAGCGCGATCACGAGATCTGTCTCCTCGGCGGCGAGTTGGGCTCGGTACATGGTCATGGGGTCGAGCTGTTGGCCAAAGCTGATCGTTGCAGGCTTCAGCAGTCCGCCGCAGTGGCAGAGCGGGGCTTCGCGTGACGCTTCGAAGGCATCGAGATGCGGTTGGGAGGGTGATCGCTCACCGCAATCGAGGCAGGAGACCTCCATGGCTGTCCCATGGACCTCGACGAGCTTCGCCTTCGATGTCCCTGCTCCTGCGTGCAGGCCATCGACGTTCTGGGTCACCAGCGTGTGCAGCTTGCCGGCCGCCTCGAGATCAACGCACGCACGATGCACCGTGCCAGGACGGGCATCATTGAAGGAGGAAGCGGCACGGAGTTTCTGGTCCCAGTACACGATACGTTGCTCGGGGTCCTCGACGAAGTCCTGAAACATCACCGGATGCTCCGTCTTCCAAACGCCCTTCGGTCCACGGAAATCCGGGATCCCGCTGTCGGTGGACACGCCTGCACCGGTCACGACAAGGATCGCGTTGGCGTCTGCAATCAAATCGGCGAGCTGGGAGACCTGGCCATCCATGGGTCCATTGTGGCATCTGAACAAAACCTGAACACCAGCAGCGGAAAAGCGAAACCGTCGTACGCTAGCTGACATGGCACAGAGCAACTCCCTGCGGCGAAACGTCCTCGTTGTCGACGATGAAGCGATGGTTCGCGAGGTCGTGTGCGCCTACCTCGAACGTGAGGGCTTCTCCACGACTGAGGCGATCGATGGGGAAGCCGCCCTCGAACAGGTGGCAGCGAGTGAACCAGACCTGGTCGTTCTCGATGTGATGCTGCCAAAGCTCGACGGATACTCCGTGATCTCCGAACTGCGGAAACGGACCGACGTGCCGGTGATCCTCCTGACCGCGAGGGCCGAGGAAATGGACCGCGTGCTTGGCCTCGAACTCGGTGCCGATGACTACGTCGTCAAACCCTTCTCTCCCCGTGAGTTGACCGCGCGCGTACGTTCCGTCCTGCGACGGTCCAGCGCCCCGGACCACAGGGGCAGATCCCTGGAATTCGATGATCTCAGCATCGATGGGCGCACTCGAGACGTGGTGGTACGCGGACAACAGGTCGAGATGCCGCCGATGGAGTTCGACCTGTTGATGTATCTCGCTTCCTCCCCACGTCAGGTCTTCTCCAGAGGTCAGATTCTTGACCATGTATGGGGTTCGAGCACCGATTGGCAGGACCCATCGACCGTCACGGTTCACATCCGTCGACTCAGACAGAAGATCGAGAGGAATGCCGACGATCCAGAGCGCATCCTGACTGTGTGGGGCCGCGGGTACCGGTTCGAACCGTGAAGGCGATTCTCACGTCCATAGCTGCTGTTGTTGTCGGACTCGTGATGTTCGAGGTCACGATGCAGCCGTCGGGATCCGACCGTCTCGAACTGGCAACGATCTTCATCATCATGGCTGCCGCGACCGCTGCAGCGGCATTGCTTCTGCCTATGGCGGCTCGCCGGTCCCACAACCTCGTCGTCACCGTGTTCGCTCTCTCACTCGTCTCCCTCGTTGTTGTCGCCTTCGGTCTCTCTGTCGCTGCCAATAGGATGTTCATCTCGGACCACGATCTCACCGTTGTGCTCATCGTGCTCGGTTTCGGATTGCTCGCCGCCCTCGGATTCGCATTCTCCGCCAGTGGCGCGCTGACCTCAGACCTACGGGCAATGGCCGATACGACCGAAGAAGTTGCAAAGGGTGACCTCTCGGCCCGCACCAACGTCATGAGGTCCGACGAGATAGGCCAGCTCGCCCGTGGAATCGACGAAATGGCGGTCGAACTCGAGGAAGCTTCACGAGTCCGCGCAACTGAGGACGAACGCCGCCGACAATTCTTCTCAGCGGTCGGCCACGACCTTCGAACCCCGCTTGCGTCTGCCCAGGTCGCAGTCGAGGCGCTCAGGGATGGTGTGGCTGAGGATCCGGACCGCTACTACGCCTCGCTTCAGCGCGATATCGGCGCGCTTCACTCGCTTGTGGATGACCTCTTCCTGCTCGCCCGCATCCAAGCGGGCGACATGACGATCGAATCGATGCCGACGGACCTGACAGACGTGGCTGACGAGGCGATGGAGGTACTTCTTCCCATGGCGACGAAGGAACAGGTCAATCTGATCCTCGATGCGCCGAGCCGAGTTGTCGTGACAACGGGTCCCGAAGCAGTGTCCCGAGTAATGAGGAATCTCCTCGACAACGCCATCCGATACGCGCCGCGCGGGTCCGACGTCACCGTTGCGGTCTCCCACGAGGGCGGTGCGTCCGTTACGGTGCGCGACGAGGGACCCGGATTCAGCAGAGAGTTCATCGATCAAGCCTTCGACTCGCTCACCAGGGCGGACACGGACCGAAATCGCGATACTGGCGGAACCGGACTCGGACTTGCCATCGCGAAGGGCTTCGTCGTCGCGCTCGATGGAGAGATATGGGCAGAACCAGGGCCGGGGGGAACGGTCAGTTTCCGCCTTCCGATCCGTTAGACGCTGGCTGCCTGATAGCTCGTATAGCCGTCTGCCTCGAGCTCTTCGGCGATCTCAGGTCCGCCGGATTTTGCGATGCGGCCATTCACCATTACGTGGATGCGATCGACGGACATATATCGCAGGATCCGGCTGTAGTGGGTGATCACGACGATGCCCACCTTTGGGCTGCGAAGCGCCTCGACCATGTCGGCCACCTCGCGCACTGCATCGATGTCGAGACCGGAGTCGATCTCATCGAGGATCGCAACCTTGGGGTTTGCAACACCGAGCAGGTACATCTCTGACCGCTTCTTCTCACCACCGGAGAGCCCGACGTTTACAGCACGTCGCCGGAACCGATCCATGTCGAGCCGCTCTGATGCCGCGGTGGTGCGGGCAGCGAACCCGTCATCGGAAGGATGTGATGCTGCCATCTCAGCGGTGAGGTCATCAAGAGTGACGCCCGGGATCTCGGTGGGATACTGGAACGCCTCGTAGAGTCCGCAGCGGGACCGCTCATCAACCGTCATGCCCATGATCTCGACACCGTCGATCCACGCCTCACCCGACGATTCATAGTCACTCTTCCCCATGAGTACATGGCTCAGCGTTGACTTCCCTGATCCGTTCGGACCCATGATCGCGTGGACCTCTCCGAACGGTACGGCGAGATCGAGTCCCTTGAGGATCTCGAGTTCACCGATGCTTGCCTTCAGGTTCTTGACCTTGAGTGCTTCACTCATCGGCGTTCTCCTCGTCTGGAATCTCTATGAACACGTTGCCATCCCTGACCTCGGTCTCGAACACTGCAACGGGTTTCGTGGCGGGAAGCGTCAAGGCCTCACCCGATGTGAAGTCGAACGCAGCTCCGTGCCGCGGGCACTCGACCTCGTTGTCGAACACGTCACCCTCAGACAGCGACGCCTCAGCGTGGCTGCATCTGTCCGCGATTGCATGCACGGCGTCCCCAAGCCGAAATACAGCAACAGGGCTGCCTCCGTGTTCGACGAGGCGGGCACCATCAATGGGTAGATCGGCGAGAGCGCCGACAGCAACCTCGGTCACAGGCGACCTTCCTCCTGTGCGGCGACGTACTTGCCGTTGATGCGCTCCCTGGCCCATGCCGCGATGCCTTCGTCGGGAATTTGCTGGACGACCTCCTCGAAGAAGCCGCGCACCTGGAGGCGATCGGCACGTTCGGGCGTCAGACCGCGGCTCATGAGGTAGTACCGCTGATCCTCATCGAGCGGGCCGACCGTCGATCCGTGGCCACACATCACGTCGTTGGCCAGAATCTCAAGATTTGGAACCGACTGCGCCGATGCTCCGGACGACAGGATCAGGTTGCGGTTCGTCTGGAACGCTTCAGTCTTCTGACCCGACTCCTCGATCCTGATCATGCCAGTGAACACGGAGAGTGCATCATCCTCGACCGCTCCCTTGAGGAACATGTCAGAACGCGTGTGCATGCCGATGTGGTTCATGAAGTAGCGGTAGTCGAGAGTTTGGTCTTCTTCACCGAAATAGGCACCGTATATCTTGGCATTCGATCCGTTTCCGATGAAGTCGACATCGAGATGGAAGCGCCCGAGCTTCGCACCGAGCCCGATCTCGCTCAATACGAGGCTGGCGTCCCGACCGAGCTTCATGACGCCCCGTCCCAACGATCGAGTCGAATAGTTCCAGTCCTGGATGATCGTGAGGGCGAGTCGGGCGTTGTCTCCGACCTGAGCGGTGACCGTCGGAACGACCGTTGCTGGCTCATCAGACGTGGAACGAAGAAGAATGATCACCTCGGCGTCAGTGCCCCCGGGGACAGCAATGTGCACACCCGGAAACGTCGTTACGCCTGAGGTCTTTTGGATGTCGACAAGGAGCGGCTCTGTAAGCAACTCGCCACTCAACAGGGCAGCACCCGGAGAGTATGCAGAGAACGCTGTGGCGAAGAGGTGGTCGTCATTGACGAGGGCGATCTCCTCATCAGCCTCAGCGATTGTGGGGACACCGTTTGTGACCACGAACCCATCGACGATGGAAACGGTCGCGCCATTCCACGCATCAACAACCTCAGCCGTGGTTCCGGTGGATCCCGGCGTCAGCGGTGCGCTCGACAGGACCGGATCGAAATCGAGATCTAGATAGCGCCAGATCTCTTCGCGTTCGGACGGCATCGCCACGTCGGTAAGCCGATCGGTGGCGGCCGCACGCACAGAAGCCATCCATGCGGCATCGTTGGAGCCAAGGGGTGGGGTATCGGTCACGCACAGGTCCTTCGTGGAGTGGACGGGAGGATACCGGGAATCGATGCACAATCCACCGTTATCACCATCGCCATGTGTGTAAATGATCACGACTAAACAAGATGCAGGGGTACCTTGATTGTCGACACACAAGCGAGTGGGCGCCGGTAGGACGATGCGCCCCTGCGGAGGTCAGAAACCCATGCACCGAGCAATGCTCCGCGCGTCATCCGCGGTCGCCATCACAGCGATCGCTCTCACAACCGGGACCTGGGCGACAAGCCCGGCACACGCACACGCACAAGACGAGTCATCCGCATTCGTACTCACCGTGTTCCCCCAGGACACGACACAGGTCGGCTTCTCCAACTCGTGGGGCAACCGACGCTCCGGGGGTCGTCGCCATCAAGGCACCGACATCATCAGCCCGCGCGGCACCGAGGTGCTCGCACCAGCCGATGGCACGATCACCGGCATGGGCAGGAGCCGACTGTCTGGCTACTACATCCGCATCGACCACGGCCACGGCTGGGCGACCACCTATATGCATCTCAACAATGACAACTACGGCACCGACGACGGTGACGGAGGGACCTGGACCGCCTTCTATCCAACGCTCATGGAGGGTGATGAGGTCACCGCTGGCCAGGTGATCGGGTACGTCGGTGATTCGGGGAACGCCGAGGGAACCATCCCCCACACACACTTCGAGGTCAAGTACGAGGGCCGCAAGGTGAATCCATACCACTTCCTGACCGAGGTCCTTGAGCGCGAGCAGCGGCTCGCAACAACAGACCGCCCGCTCTAGCGCGGCGGTAGAGCGTTCTTCGAGTAGTTGGCCGAGTTCGACCAGAGCATCCAGCCCATGTCCGTTTCGCTGACCGCGGACTGCACTGCCCGCTGATCCAGCTTTGAGATCGTCCACGTCTGTAGCCAGGGCCTGAGGTATCCGTAGCCATCGAGTTTCTTGCTCCCCGCCCGAAGGGCGCTTTCGACGATCTCAACCGCGTGTTCGTTGGGATCCTCGAAGTTCTTCCATCCTGTCCGGTAGTTCGTCGTGTACAGCGTTGGTGCGAGCACATCAACGATACGTGACATCGAGCCGGGATTCTGACCGACACCTTCGTCATCATCCGACTCGAGAACAATGCCGAGCAGCGTTGCGGACACGGCGCTCCCCATCGGATGCAGGACCGAGTACGCCCTCGTGAGGAATGCGTTGATCGAGGCCACACGGACCTCCTGGTTGTAGTCACCATCGAACCTTGCAGTCGACAGGTCGCCACCCAACGGATAAGACACGTAGTCGAACTGGATCTCATCGAATCCGGCCAAACGGGCCTCTTCCGCGAGATCGATCGCATATTCGAAGGATGCAGGGTCGGAGGGATCGAGCCATGCAAAACCGTTGCGCGATCGCCAGAGTGATCCGTTCTCGTCGAGCACCGCATGCTCGGGTTGATCTGCTGTGAGGAAGTTGTCCTGGAACACGCCGATGCGCCCGATCAGGTACAGATCATGGGCTCTGGCCGCTTCGACCACATCCGCGAGCTCGAAGTAGCTGCTCACGGCACCGATCGAGTTCGACGTCGGGTTCTCGGACCGGTACACCACGGAACCATCCTCAGTCTTGAGATCGACGACGATGCCGTTTACACCTGTTGCATCAGCGAGTGACAGCAGGGATTGCCATCTCTGTGAGTCGAGCAGGTCCTCGGGTGAAATCCGTATCGCCTTGATCACGGTCGGGGACATGGACATGTCGTACTGAACGAAGCTTCCGTCCCACGAGTATGCAACCGGATCCCACGCCGGCCTGGCGAGTTCGATCTGACCGGGTTTCGCCCGCTCGAGCGAGTATCTTCCCTCGTTGTCCGTCTGGTCGATCGCAGATCCGAGCGTCACGCGTACGCCGGGCAACGGTCGCCCGGTCCTGGAGGTGATCCTCCCCTGGAGAACAACAGGTTCGAGCCGAACCTCGATGCGTGCCGCCTCAGGGAAATCCTCGACAACGAACGTGAATGGCTGAAATCCGTCGGCTGTGGCGGTCACTTCCATCGGCGCCTTCAGCCAGACAATGGGTGTCAGTTCTCCGCCGACGCTCGCGAGAGAGTCGCCGTCGACCGTGACCGCCGCATCGAGCGTCCCCAGATCGTCTGCCGCGAGAACCACGACCTCGAACGTCGGATCACCGAGTTGTGGGGGGATAACCGCCTCCCCTGGCTGCACACCGGCGCTTGCCGTGCACGAAGACACAACCAGTGCCATGAGGGCAAGCGCGGATAGAAGCCGACGGTTCATTGGATCAACAGTCAATAGGGGACGTACCCAGAAAGGGTACAACTCTCTTGCCGAACTGGTCGAGCGGTGATAACTTCCGGACAGCTGGAATCATGTTGCGGTGTGCCAATGACGGGGGGTTATATGGCGGGCGCCACAAGGGAATCCACCGTTGCGGACGCGATCGGTCTGTACCTCGAGTCGGTATCGACGCACGACCTCCTCACGGCAGAGGACGAGGTTCGACTCGCTCGTGTAATCGAACGTGGTCAGAAGGCAGAGCAGGAACTCGCCGGTGATGCCGACATCGCCACCGAGGAGCGGGTCGTACTCGTTCGCTACGTGCGACAGGCCGACCACGCGAAACGACAGTTCATCCGCTGCAACCTGCGTCTCGTGATCTCCATCGCCAAGCGGTACACCGGCCGTGGCCTCGACCTACTCGACCTCATCCAGGAAGGCAACCTCGGATTGATTCGCGCCGTCGAGAAGTTCGATTGGCGCAAGGGATTCAAGTTTTCGACGTACGCGACATGGTGGATCAGGCAGGCCATCACGCGAGGCCTCGGAAATCACGGGCGCACGATCCGACTCCCGGTGCACATGGTCGACATCGTGCGCACGGTTCAGGAGTCCGAACTCTCACTACGTGAACGACTCAGAAGGACTCCTACGATCAGCGAGATCGCCGAGGTAAGCGGACTCGACGAGGTGAAGATCATCGTCGCACTGAATGCGCCAAGCGATACCGTCAGCTTGGACCGACCGGTAGGCGACGATGGGGATGCCGAGCTGAGTGACTTCGTTGAGGACGGCGACGCTGAGGACCCGTTCGCCACCGTTGCCGAGGCTGCTAGGCGCGAGGAGTTGCTGCGTGCACTCGGCACACTCGACAATCGTGAACAGACAGTGCTCGTACTGCGCTACGGACTCGACGCAAGCCCGCCACGGACGCTTTCGGACGTCGGCTCACACCTTGGCATCACACGGGAGCGGGTCCGTCAGATAGAGACGAGGGCCCTCGGCAAACTACGCCATCCCTCGACCATGTACGACCTGCAGAGTCTGCTCTGAAGCGGAGGCCGGAACTCGCCGCTCGCGGAAGTCAGAAGAGGCGTAGAAAGTCTGTGTCCGCGCCTCTGAGTTCGTCGTAGTCGACCTCTACACAAGCGATGTCCCGGTCTCCGGCCAGGAGTTTCGCCTGGGGCTTGATCACCTGCGCGACGAAGATGCCCCGGACGGGAGCGAGGCGGGTATCACGATTGAGGAACTCGAGGTACCTCGTGAGTTGCTCGACACCATCGATCTCGCCACGCCGCTTGATCTCCACGGCAACCGTCTCGCCCGAGCTGTCCCTGCACAACAGGTCAACCGGACCGATCGGTGTCGGGAACTCCCTACGGATCAACGACAAACCCTCCTCGATGAAATCGGGAGTCTCAGCCAGCAGACGTTGGAGCTCGAGTTCGACACCGTCCTTGACAAGACCCGGATCCTCACCAAGGTCGCGTGCAGTCTCGAAGAAGACCTCGCCGAACTCGATGATGAGCTTCTCACCCTTCGGGTTGATCACCGTCCAGACATCCTCGTCCTCGGTGAGCGTATTGGGTGAGTTCATCCAGTTGAGGGGCTTGTACGCGCCCCCATCAGCATGGACGGCAACGCATCCATCAGCTTTCACCATGATCAGGCGCGTAGCCCATGGTAGGTGCGCGTTGAGACGACCTTCGTAACGTACGGTGCAGTCAGCTATCCGGATCCTCATGGCAAACGAGAGTAATCCGCTAGCCGATCGAGCCCTCCATCTGGAGCTCGATGAGGCGGTTCATCTCGACCGCGTACTCCATGGGGAGCTCCTTGACGATCGGCTCGATGAAGCCGGCAACAACCATCGCTGTTGCCTGCTCCTCGGAGAGTCCGCGACTCATGAGATAGAACAGCTGGTCCTCGCCGACCTTGGAAACCGTAGCTTCGTGGCCGATGTCAATGTTCGACTCCTCGACCTCCATGTACGGATAGGTGTCCGAGCGCGAATCCTCATCGAGGAGCAGTGCATCACAACGCACGAATGCCTTGGAATCCTCTGCCCCTTCCTCGACACGCACGAGGCCGCGATACATCGCACGTCCGCCACCCTTGCTGATCGACTTGGACGTGATCAGTGACGTGGTGTTCGGCGCAACGTGAACCATCTTGGCCCCGGCATCGAGGATCTGTCCGGTGTTGGCGAATGCGATCGACAGCACCTCTCCGTGCGCGCCCTCTTCCATCAACCACACCGCGGGATACTTCATGGTGAGGCCGGAGCCGAGGTTGCCGTCCACCCACTCCATCGTGGCGTTCTTGTAGGCAACGGCGCGTTTCGTCACGAGGTTGAATACGTTGTTCGACCAGTTCTGGATCGTGGTGTAACGACAACGAGCGCCCTCCTTGACGACGACTTCCACGACAGCGGCATGGAGGGAGTCATTCGTGTATACCGGGGCCGAGCAGCCCTCGACGTAATGACAGAAGGCACCTTCGTCGACGATTATCAATGTGCGCTCGAACTGCCCCATCGACTCAGCGTTGATCCGGAAGTAGGCCTGGAGCGGCTCCTCGACGTGAACACCCGGCGGGACATAGATGAACGACCCGCCCGACCACACGGCCGAGTTCAGCGCAGAGAACTTGTTGTCATTGGGTGGAATGATCGTTCCGAAGTACTCCTGGACGAGCTCTGGATAGTCTTTAACGGCCGTGTCCATGTCACAGAACAGCACACCGAGCTTCTCGAGGTCCTCGCGATTGCGGTGGTAGACGACTTCAGAGTCATACTGCGCCGTGACGCCCGCCAGGTACTTGCGTTCCGCTTCGGGAATGCCGAGCTTCTCGTAGGTCTCCTTGATGGAGTCGGGCACCATGTCCCAGTCACTGACCGTGCCTTCAGTCGGCTTGATGTAGTAGTAGATGTCGTCGTAGTCGATGTCCTCGAGGCGGCCCCCACCACCCCATGTGGGCGTCGGCCTGGCGAGGAACCGCTTGTATGACTTGAGACGGAAGTCGAGCATCCACTCCGGCTCGTCCTTCATCTCGGACATCTGGCGAATCAGGTCCTCACTGAGGCCCTTTTCGGGCTTGAAGACATGGTCCTCTTCATCGGACCATCCGAGTTGATACGAACCAAGATCGATGTCGACGGTGGTCATGTTGGGCTCCTGTCGGGCGATTCCACTATGGCCCAGTAACACTTTGGGCTTTAAACACTATGGGCTTAGGGGAATCATATCAGAAGTAGCGCCGAAGATTCCGGATACGTGGTGTGGCTCGCCCGGATGGCGGCGAGTGGGAGTGGGGGAAGACCGGGCCATCCGGGACGAGCCACAACTCGTACTAGGAGAACGCCGTGGAACACGAAAGTGTTCCACGGCCTTTTGCCAAATGTCCTACGACAGGCGACGAGCGGCTTCTGATTCTTGTCGCTGGTCGCCTGTCGCGGATCTTCTGTCGCCGCCTGGCGGACCAGGGCGGAGGACCCAGAATGACTTCAGGGCGGTCTCCCAATCGGCGAGAAGTCGGGTGCCTCGTTGGCTGCCGGTGCGGGCAACATGGGTTTCGATGATCGAGTACAGCTCCACCGCGTCGTCGGGGTCGAGCCTCCTGGGAGCGGGCGCCGAGTCTGAGATGTGCGCCTTGACCGACATATCGACATCGTGGAGGAACAACACTCCACCGGTCATACCCGCAGCGATATTGCGCCCGACGGGACCAAGTGAGACGACCCGTCCACCTGTCATGTATTCACAGGGGTGATCCGATGTCCCTTCGACAACCGCGGTGGCACCTGAGTTCCTCACAGCGAAACGTTGCCCGACGGCTCCTGCAATGAACAGCTCACCACCCGTTGCACCGTACAGACACGCGTTGCCGGCCCCCTGGGGCACGGACGTCGATTGTGTGAATGGACGGATGGCGATCGACCCGCCGCCCATGCCCTTGCCGACGTAGTCATTCCCCACTCCGTCGAGATCGATGTCTATGCCCTTCGCAAGGAACGCGCCGAACGACTGTCCCGCGGTGCCCGACAACCTGATCTTGAGCTGTCCGCGGTCCAGTCCGGCGTCCCCGTTGATGTCAGCGACCTCGCCAGAGAGGCGCGTACCGACGGAACGATCGGTGTTCGCGATCGGAAGGGCGACGGACACCGGGCCGTCACCACGCAAGACAACTCGTCCTGCCTCCGCGAGCTGCTCACCGAGCGGCGATCGCGCCACGCGCCGGAAGCTCCGATCCTGGCCGAAGTCCGCTCGCACGAGAAGCCGTTCGAGGTCGCTGCCGACGCCACCGTCGCTCGACGTGAGCAGGTCCCCCCTTCCGATGATCTCATCGAGGGTCCTCGCACCCATGCCCGCGAGTATTCGGCGGACATCAAAGGCAAGCAGAGAGAAGAGCTCGATGACCTGCTCGACCGAACCGGTGTACTTGGCCCGCAAGTCCTCACGTTGTGTCGCAATACCCACCGGACACGTGTTCTCGTGGCACTGCCTGACCATCTTGCATCCAAGCGCAAGGAGAGGGAGGGTGCCGAATCCGTATCGGTCGGCTCCGAGCAGCGCGGCGACGATCACGTCCTTGCCTGTCCGGAGCCCACCATCGGTCTCGACCAACACGGATGAACGCAGTCCGTTGGCAACGAGCGACTGATGGGCCTCGGCGAGCCCGATCTCCCACGGAGAGCCTGCGTGCTTCATCGACACGATCGGAGATGCACCGGTCCCACCTGCGTTGCCTGAAATCGTGATGGCGTCAGCGGAGGCTTTTGCCACTCCGACCGCGATGGTGCCGACGCCGGGCCCGGACACGAGCTTGACCGATACCCGTGCGAGGGGCTTGAAGGTCTTGAGATCGTATATCAACTGCGCCAGATCCTCGATTGAATAGATGTCGTGGTGCGGCGGCGGCGAGATGAGCGTGACTCCGGGCTCGGTATGTCGCAAGTGGGCGATTTCGGCAGTCACCTTGTGCCCTGGAAGTTGGCCGCCTTCGCCCGGTTTGGAGCCTTGGGCCATCTTGATCTGGAATTCCTCGGCCGATGCGAGATAGCCGGGAGTGACACCAAAACGACCGCTGGCGATCTGTTTGATCTGTGAGTTGAGCTTCGTACCGAATCGGCTTGCATCCTCGCCACCCTCACCGGAGTTCGACATCCCCCCGATATGGTTCATCGCCTCGGCCAATGTCTCGTGGACCTCACGCGACAGCGCACCGATCGACATCGCTGCAGTGACAAAGCGACGCATGATCCGCTCGACGGGCTCGACCTCATTGATCGCAATCGCATCTCGAACCGGATTGACCGACAGGAGGTCCCGGAGTTCCATGACAGGGCGAGCCTCTTGGACAAGCTCGATGTACCGGTCGTACAGGTCCATGTCACCGGATCGCACAGCCTTCTGGAGCGCGAGTACGGCACGCGGCGCTGCGATGTGTGGAACACCGCCCCTGCGGTGCTTGTAGTAACCCTCGATCTCCTCGGCACCACTTCCGTAGCGTCGATGACGCTCGATGACGTCTGCAGTGATCCTGTCGAAACCGACACCACCGATACGCCGCTGGGTGAAGCGGAAAGAAAGCTCGGTTACCTCATCATCGAGCCCGATGGCCTCGAACAACTCCGAGGACCGGTACGACTTGACCGTGCAGATGCCCATCTTTGACATGATCTTCAACAACCCATTCTCGAGGCTCGTGCGGTAGTTCTCCTGGGCCTCGACAGCGCCCAGCGGTAGGTCATCGGCAACCGCCATCGCGCGGACCTGTTCGATGGCGAGGTACGGGTTCACGGCTGCGGCACCGAAGCCGATGAGGCACGCAAGGTCGTGGGCATCGCGCGGCTCGCCTGACACGGCGATGATCGAAGCATGCAGCCGTAGCCCAACATCGATCAGATGGTGGTGGACCGCGCTGACAGCGAGCGCTATCGGGATGGGAGCATTTCGTTCATCAGTGGAGCGGTCGGATAACATGACGATCGTCGCGCCCTCCCGCACCGCTGCTTCAACCTCAGCGCAAATCTCTTTGACGGCAGCCACCATGCCTGTCTGTCCACCGGCTGGGTCGAAAAGGACGTCGAACCACTCGGACCTGAAGGACGGATCGTCTGATGTTCTGAGCTCCTCAACATCTGCATCCGAGAGCACGGGAGACGTCAGCTCCATCATGTGCGCCTGTTGGGGAGTCTCTTCGAGCAGCGACCCGTGGCGGCCGACGTAGGTCCGCAGGGACATCACCAGCTTCTCGCGGATCGGGTCCATCGGTGGGTTCGTCACCTGTGCGAACGCCTGATGGAAGTATCTCGTCATCCGCTGGGGAAACTCAGAAAGGGCAGCGAGGCCCGTGTCATGGCCCATCGAGAGAATCGGCTCCCTGCCTTCGGTCATCTGTTGGAGAAGAAGCCTCCGTTCCTCGGCCGTGTAACCGAAGACGCGCGCCAGCGCGTCGGCGTCGAACCGCACATCCTGGAGGTCGTCAAACGGGTCCCGAACGTACGACGTCTGGGTGGTGATCCAATTCCCATACGGCCGATGGCTCGCAAGCTTGGCCTTCACCTCATCGGAGAAGGCGATCGACCCATCCACGAGGTCAACGGCGAGGGTCTCGCCGGGACCGAGCTGCCCGGTGTC
>JAUVQC010000146.1 GCA_030598305.1 Actinomycetes bacterium | reverse complement strand
GCCACCCACCACAGCAGATACCAGTAGGAATGTTGATACGAGACCGTCGTTGACACCCAGGATGACATCACGCATGTACTGACGCGAGTCACCAATATGGGACTCATAGTCAGGTGGCGTATCAGCAGCCTTCTCAAAATTTGCCATGGGAGAATTGTACGACTCTGTTGGCACTGCCTCGACTCGGTCCCTAGCAACTACTCCAGAATGAACACCTTGATGTCCCGGTGGGTGATCGCGCGGTATGCCTCATAGCCCGGCCAGATGTCATCGAATCGCGGCCAGAGCTCGGCGGTCTCTATCTCAGACGCACGTCGCGCGGTAACTTCCCTCGCCTCGCTGTTGATCTCGAGCATGGCTTCCGGTGTTGCCTCGAGGTTCAGGGCCCATTCTGGATGGTTCGCTCGTCCGAAATTGGAAGCTGCAACCGCGGGGAATCCTCCCTGCGTGTTGATGAAGAGCAGAGGGACAGTACGCGGCTCACCCGACGTTCGGCCTGTCGTCGTCAGATAGCACAGGGGCATGTCGAGTCCGAACCTGGACGGAGCGAATCTGCTCCCCCTCAATTTCATGTCGAGGGGGGTGAGGGTCCGCGACAGCACCAAGCGAAGTCCACTCGTCCGGCTGAGCCGTTGCATGGCGCTCTTGTAGATGTTCATCAGGTGCGAGCGTAGCGAGCACGAATTCAGGTAGCGTGGACGCATGGATCCAACCGAGGCCGCTGAACCGGACCAGCCAGTCTTCTATCCACCGTCCCCACCATGGAGCAGTAACGCCAAGCTGCTTGTCGTTGGCATGATGTTCGTGCTCACGGTGGTAGGTGTCTACCTGATCAGGAACGTGCTCGCGATCGCCGCACTCGCCGCACTCATTGCGTTCCTCGTTGCACCACTCATTCGTCTTGGCGTGAAGCATCTTCGAATTCCGAGGGGGATTGCGTTGATTCTCGCGTATCTCCTCGTATTCGTCGGCACGGTTGCCTTCGGTGCAGTCCTGGCCCGATCGATCGTCGAGTCTGTGGTGGAACTCGATCCGATCGGTTTGGTGGATGATGTGAGGATGTGGCTCCTGACGAATGCTGACTCGAGCGGACACATCGTCATCTTCGGTCTCACGATCGACATCTCGGCCTTCGTCGAATCTCTGCAGAGTTCGGTCCGTCCAGGTGACGGTCAGGGGGCGATCGATGCCGAGCAGGTCCTTGAATATCTCGGTGCCGGTTTCTCTGGAGTCAAGACAGTTCTCGGGATCGTCACTGCGTTGATTACGTCAGCAATCATCACCACCCTGGTTGCCATGTACCTGAACGCGGACAGCGGGCGACTACACGATGCGACCGTCCTGAGCCTTCCTCCGGGTTATGAGCGGGATGGATACATGATGATGGCCACACAGAAGGGCGTGTGGAGGGGCTACCTGTACGGCCAGCTCGTCAACTCCCTCATCACAGGCTCCTTTGTGTTCGCCGTCCTCTGGTTCGTCGGGTTACCGGGTGCGTTCCTCATGGGGATGATCATGGTGGTGCTGAACATGATCCCCACGTTTGGTCCGATCCTCGCTGCGATACCCGGTGTGCTTGCCGCTCTCCTGTCCGGATCGACGCGGTGGCCCGAGATGGAGAACTACTGGTTCGCCCTGGTCGTTGTCCTCATCTATCTCCTCGTGGTTCAGCTCCAGGCGAACATCATCGCCCCGAAGGTCATGGGTACGGCAGTGAACCTGCGTCCTGCCATCGTGTTGGTCGGCCTCATGGTTGGCTTCCAGGTCGGAGGGCTTCTCGGGTCCCTGCTTGCGGTCCCGGTCATCGCCTCGATCCGTGACGTGGGGGTGTACATCTGGCGCAAGCTGATAGACGCCGACCCCTGGCCGGATGCCGAACCCGTGCCGGCACCGTCTGACCCGTGATCGAGCCGATCACAACAGATGTAGTGGACTAGTCGTTCGAGACCAGAATCTTTGCCTTGTCAGCGAGAGCCTGGACGGTGTCGGCGTTCGCCAACGTCGTGATATCCCCGAGATCCCTGTTCTCTGAGATGTCCCTCAGCAGCCTGCGCATGATCTTCCCCGACCTGGTCTTCGGTAGATCAGGTGTGAAGATGATCGACTTCGGCTTTGCGATCGGACCGATCTTTGTTGCGACATGCTTCCGGAGTTCATCGTTGAGTTCATCTGAATCCTCGAAGCCACCGCGAAGCGTCACGAACGCGACGATCGCCTGCCCGGTAAGCGAGTCGGTTGCTCCAACAACAGCGGACTCGGCAACAGCGGGATGGCTGACGAGCGCCGACTCGACCTCCATCGTGGAGATCCGATGTCCTGACACGTTCATCACGTCATCGATCCGCCCGAGGATCCACAGGTACTCGTCGGTGTCGAGCTTCGCCCCGTCACCGGCCCAGTAGCGTCCCGGGATCTGGGACCAGTACGTCTTGACATAGCGGTCATCGTCGCCATAGATCGACCGCAGCATCGCGGGCCACGGTTTCGTGATGGTGAGGAACCCACCGCCACCCGGGGAAACTGCGATGCCGTCCTTGTCGACCACTTCCACCTCTATCCCCGGTAGAGCCTTGGTGGCCGAGCCCGGCTTGGTGGTGGTCACACCAGGCAGTGGGGTGATCATGATGCTTCCGGTCTCGGTCTGCCACCAGGTGTCCACGATCGGGCACGAGCTTCCACCGATGTTCTCGTGATACCAGATCCACGCTTCGGGGTTGATCGGCTCACCGACCGATCCCAGGAGACGGAGCGATGTGAGATCGTGCATCTGGGGATACTCGACTCCCCATTTCATGAAGGCACGGATCGCCGTCGGAGCGGTGTAGAGGATCGTCACGCCGTACTCGTCGATGATCGACCACAGGCGGTCCTTGTCAGGGAAATCGGGCGTACCTTCGTACATCACGCTGGTTGCATGGTTTCCAAGGGGCCCATACACGATGTACGTGTGGCCGGTCACCCAACCGATGTCGGCCGCGCACCAGTACACGTCGGTATCGGGCTTCAGGTCGAAGACCTGTGAGTGTGTTGTCATCGCACTCGTGAGGTACCCACCGGTCGTGTGCATGATGCCCTTCGGCTTCGCCGTCGTTCCCGACGTGTAGAGGATGTAGAGCAGGTCCTCGGCTCCCATCACCTCGGGTTCACACTCGGTGGACTGTTCAGACACAAGGTCATGCCACCAGATGTCGCGACCCTCTGTCATCGAGACGCCATGCTTCGTACGTTGATAGACGATGCAGTGCTCAATTGATGGCGAGGATGCCATTGCGGTGTCACAGCTGTCCTTGAGCGGTACGACGGTTCCCCTTCGCCAAGCGCCATCTGCGGTGATGAGGAGCTTTGCCTGGGCGTCCTCGACACGGTCGATGATCGAATCGGCCGAGAAGCCGCCGAAGATCACCGAATGGGGCGCGCCGATCCTCGCACAGGCGAGCATCGCTACAGCGAGCTCTGGCACCATGCCCATATAGATCGCGACCCGGTCACCCTTCTCGACGCCGAGCGACCGAAGTCCGTTTGCGAACTTGTTCACATCTTCGGAGAGTTGTTGGTAGGTGATGGTCCTGGTGTCACCGGGTTCGCCGATCCAGTGATAGGCGACCTTGTCTCCGCCAGATTCGAGATGGCGATCGAGGCAGTTGTATGCGATGTTCAGTTCCCCGTCGGAGAACCACTTGAAGAACGGCGCATTGGAGTCGTCGAGGCCTTCGGTCGGCTCCTTGTACCAGATCACTCTCTCGAGGGCCTGCTTCATCCAGTACTCGACGAAGTCCTCTGGTGCTTCTTCGTAGAGACCAGCAGATGCATTTGCCTGTGCGGTGAAGGCATCCGATGGTGGAAACAGCCGTTCCTCGACGAGTAAGTTTTCGATTCCTGATTCAGTCACGTGGACCTCCGATCGATTCCTGTG
>JAUVQC010000020.1 GCA_030598305.1 Actinomycetes bacterium | reverse complement strand
CCAGATACCTGCCAGCGAGGCTGATCTGGTTCGTGAGCCTCGCACCCTTGTGACCCATTGCATCCTTGACGACCTGTACGAGGACAGGGTCCCCGGTGCGGAACGCACTCTCGATGCGTTTGGGCTTACCGTTGAGCTCATGGTCCGCGTAGTTGATGTCGCCTGCGTACAGGACACCGTTCTTGCCCTCGCCGAAGTCGATGAAGGCTGCCTCCATCCCTGGGAGGACATTGCGTACCTTGCCCACATAGACGTTGCCGACCAACGACTTGCGGTCTGACTTGGCAACGTAGTGCTCGACGAGGACGGGTCCCTCGAGCACAACGATCTGGGTCTGGGTAGGGCTTTTGCGTACAAGCATCTGCTTGCGAGCGGTCTCTGGCGGCTCGATGATCTCCATCGGGGGACGCCGCCGCTGGGAACTGGAGCGCGAACCACCACTCGGCTTTCTACGAGACCGGTCCTGACCACGCGACCTTGGCTTCGAACGAACCTTGGTCTTCGTCTTCGTGCCTGATTGCTTCTGATCAGGCTTGACGAACCGTCTGACGGTGACTTCGTGACCGTCGACAACGCGAATGTCGCGTTCCTCTGTTGACTGGCCCTTGCGAATAACTGTGGGTGCCTTCTTCTTGAAGAGTCCCATGGATCAACTCCTTCGAATGCCCGTTGGGGCGAGCTTCTGATTGATCCGAGCCGGGACATCCTCGAGTGACATCATGCAGTCTTGCATGCGCGTTGAAGCGGTTCACGAGAGATGGTGGGCCAACAAGGTTACGCACGAGCTCGACAATGTCGATCAGTGCGGTTCGCGAGACGATCTGTCGAACGGTCGACAGTGCTTCGAGCGATTGGACGTTGGCCATGGGCGTCCTGGTTCGGAAAACTTACGGCCGCGATTGCGGCGATACGGAGGGTAGCAAGGGAGAGCAGTAAACCTGAGTGTTTGGCGGATGCCAAGCGCCCGTCAGGAACGCTGGGTGTCGATCCAGCGCCGCATTCGTTTGGATTGACCGCCAGTACGGCGCCCAAGCCTGTCCCCTGCGGCGTAGGTCACGACGGCTCCCGCCATCACGATTGTCCACAAGACCCACATGGGTGCAAACATCCTCAACTCTGGTGCTCTGATGACCATTGCTATGACAATGATCGTGTAGGCCACCCCGCCTGCGATTGCGCTTCGCCTAACGAACTTCCCATCAGTCCTTACGGTCTGGGGTGTGGGTGTCGAGTGCTTCTGAAGTAGTGCTGGTTGCATACCCAATACATCGGCACGTGCCGTCCAGACAAGAGGAGGGTCCCTGCGAGTTGTCAGGTGACTAGTCACTTACGTGAGCCTTGTGCGCTCATCCCCCCTGAGCGAGAGGTGGCTACGTGGCGACTTCCACATCCAAGGTTTGCTGGGAAGCCTCTTTCGGGTCATAACAACGGCGGCATCTGGCCTCGTAGGAATCGGTCGCACCGAGCACGACCAACTCGTCTGACTGGATGACTCGCTGGGTGAACAACCCCGGACCGCCACATCGGTGGCACACGGCAAGAGCCTTCGTCACGTACTCCGCCCTGAGCATCAGGGATGGAATCGGTTCGAAGGGTCTCCCTAGGTAATCGAGGTCAAGACCCGCAATGATGAGGTTCTTCCCCGCCCCTGCGAGCATCTCGGCGACCTCGACCAACCCATCGTCGAAGAACTGACCCTCATCGATGCCCACGACGACGGTGCGGTCATCCACAGACTTCAAAAGATCCTCGGACGTGGCAACGGGTGTTGCCTCGGTCGACATCCTCGAGTGGGAGACGACCTCGCCAACGGCGTACCGAATGTCGAGTGCTGGCTTGAAGGTTTGGGTGGGCACCCTGGCAAGGTGATAGCGGGTAACTCTCCGGATGAGCTCTTCGCTCTTGCCAGAGAACATCGGGCCGGCAATGACCTCGATCCACCCTTGATCTGCGCGTCGGTGCATGGGTAGGCAGGCTATCAGATATCAGACGACAGACGACCGCGCAGGTGGAGAACACAAGGTGTTCTCCGAAGGAACGCGCAGCGTTCCCCGTTCCCGTTTACTCACCCACAGGTGAGTTACGACGGATCCACGCCGAGTGCGCAAGACCGAGCGCGGCGCTCAGCGCCACGAACACCGTACCTCCAGCGGACATGAAGGGGAGGGGCAGACCGGTGACGGGCATGATCCGAACCGTCATCCCGATGTTGACAAAAATGTGGAACGCCAGCATGGCGGCGATACCGACAGTCACAAGGAACGCGAATCGACTGCGTGCGTTCGTAGCGATCATCAGGAGGCGGAAGAGGAGCACTCCGAACAGTGCGATGACGATCGCGCTCCCGACGAACCCGAACTGTTCGCCAACGGCAGTGAATATGAAATCGGACGACTGCACCGGGACAAATTGCAGGTTCGTCTGGGAACCTTCGAACAGCCCCTTGCCGAACAGGCCGCCTGATCCGATTGCGATCTCGGACTGCACCTGGTTGTACGTTGCGTCGAGCGAGTGAGACTCGGGATCGATGAATGCCGTCAGACGGGTGACCTGATATGCCTTGATGATATTCAGCTGGAAGATCCCAACGGTCCCCACGACCGTGGCCATGAAAAGGAACCCGAGTTGGCGCATCGTCGCTCCCCCGACGAACAGCATGGCGAGCACGACGAAAGCAAAAACGAGAGTTGTACCGAGATCCGGTTGGAGGAAGATCAGACCGGCGGGGACGGCAACAACGACAAGGACTCGGGCAACAGTGTTCCACTTCAGGTTGACCTCCGCGTTCGCCAGAAGGGCCGCAACCATGAGAATGACAGCGATCTTTGCGAGCTCCGATGGCTGGAACTGGATGGGACCGAGCTGGATCCAACGCTGCGCAACACCCGCGCTCTCCCCGAGTCCGGTGAGAACCAGAACGAGAGGAACGATGGATGCGAGATAAATCGGGCCGGCGAATCCCTTGAGCTCGACGAGATCGATGGTCGACACGATACCGAACACGATGAATCCGATGACGACAAAGATCGCTTGGGAGCGTAATTCGGCCGCGGGGTCAAGACCCCTTGCCTCGAGCCTTGGCGCGGTTGCGGAGTACACCATGAGCAACCCGATGGCTGAGATGGCGAGATACGTCAGGACGAGGACGAGGTCCGGTTTGAGCGGCTCGTCCTTCATCCGCACCGACGTCGGCCTGTCCCTGGTGAGCACGCGCATCAGTCCGCATCCAATCCGGGAGCCAGCTCGGTCACACCTTCGGCGCCATTGAGGAGGTACTGCAGCACCTGCCTTGCAACTGGCGCCGCTACACGGCCACCGGAGCCACCACGCTCAATGACAACCGAGATGACCCATTTCGGAGCATTGATCGGCGCGACCCCGACGAACCAGGCGTTGTCGACCTGCCTGAAGGATTCTGACTTCGAAGCCTTGATAACTTCACCGGTCCCCGTCTTACCACCGACGAGTTCCACGTTCGGTCCGAAATCCCTGAACGCGACACGTGCGGTCCCGCGGTCCTGGTTGTTCACGACCTGCTGCAGGTCCTGGCGCAGCAGATTCACCGTGCGAGGATCAAGGTCGATCCTTGAAACCACTTCTGGCAGGTTCTCGTCGATGACGTCACCTTCCGAGTTGATGACCTCGGACACGACACGTGGTTGCCAGACGGTTCCACCATTGACCATGGCCGCGTACCCGTTGGCGACCTGGAGCGGTGTGGTCAGGACCGCACCCTGCCCAACGGCGATGTCCATCAGGTCACCGCCGACCCACGGTCCGTCGGGACGGACGCGACCGGTCTCCTTCTGCTGTTCGTTGACGAACCAGGCACGGTCGGGGATGAGACCGTTCTGCTCGAACGGGAGGTCGATACCTGATGATGTGCCGAATCCGAACTTTCGTGCGTACTCCTGGAGGAGGTTCTCCTTGTCAATGCCCGAGTCGTCGCCCCGCTCCTGCCAAAGTCGAAGCGAGAGATCCCAGAAGTAGAGATCGCAGCTTGCTTCGAGAGCGCCGTGCAGATCGAGCAGTCCGTGGCTCCCTGGCCACTTCCAGTCACGCTTCCTCTGCACCGTGCCGTCGTTCAGCTTGAACTTGAACTCGCCACCACAGAAATACTCGTCCGTGTCCAACTGGAGGGGCAGCGGTTCCGAGTCATCGTCGGGATCGACCTCATCGCCAACAACCTTGTCTCCCGCACCTCGATCGACCGGATAGAAGCTCTCCTCGAGGGCAAGCACATAAGGCACCGTCTTGAATGTCGAAGCAGGCGCATAGAGCCCCTGCACGGCGAAGTTCTGGAAGGCCGCTACGGTTCCGAGTGATTCCCACTGCTCGTTGCTGAGCCCATCGACGAACACGGTCGGGTCATAGGTCGGGTACGAGGACATCGCGATGACCGATCCGTCGTTCGGATCCAACACCACGCCCGTCGCCCTGATCGGGCACCATGGGTCCCGGTGCAAAACCACGATCTGATCCTCGGAAATATCGAGAACCTGAAGCACCTTGCGTTGATCGTCGATCCATCCGCTCTTCTTGACCGAGACCTTCTCTCCACGAATCGAGACTGTCGCGATGGGATCGGTATCGAGGTCCGAAACGGAATCGAGACGAATGAAACGTGCCTCGATGCCTGAAAGCACAGCCTCGCCGTCCAGAGGCACTGTCACGCGCTGGACCGGCACGCACACACCTTCATCATCAACCGGCAGCCCCGTGAACAGCGGCCCGAGGACCTTCGCAGGATCGATCGCTACCTGCTCCGGTTCAGGAGCGACGTCGTCATCGTCGACACCGAGCGCTGCGGTGGTCGATGTTGTCTCTGTTGGGTCCTTCTCAGCCTCGGCGGCCTCCAGGCGTGCCTCCTTCAGCGCGTCCGAGAGCCGTTCCAATCGTGACTTGTCCGCCAACTCCTTGTCTCGTTCGTCCATCTCGAGCTGTCGTGACAGGATGAGCCCATCTCTCAGTGAATCCTGGAGCTGCCGCTGCACCCCAGAATCAATCGTGAGGATCAGACTTCCACCGGCGGTTGGTGCCTCCTCGCCCGCGAGTGCAAGAACCTTTCGCGTTGCATCGACCTGGTACTGGATGATCCCCTCAACACCTTGGAGCTGCGCGTCGTACGATCTCTCGACACCCGCGCGACCGACGAAGTCGTTGTGGTCGACATCGTCGCGAAGGAGGTCCTCGTCATTCGGTCGGCCGATGTAACCCAGCACATGTGCACCGAGATCACCAAGGGGATACGTCCTGATCGGCTGCGGGATCACCGTCAAGCCGGGGAAGGACTCCCGATGCTCAAGGAGGAACGTTGCCTGGGTGTCAGTGAGGTCCTTTGCAACGGTGATCTGGGCACCACGGTTGTCGCCTGACAACTGCTCGACGAGTTCCGATGCCGGTTTGCCGAGGAATGCTGCAAGATTCTCTGCCAGTTCGTCGACCTCTTCTCGTTCAACGAGTGCGAGGTCCACGATGGCCGCCAACGCGGAGCGGGTACCGGCAAGCTTGACACCATCGGCAGAAAAGACGTTCCCTCTCGGCGCCGGTGTGGTGATCACCTTCACCTGCTGGGCCGCGGCACGTTCCTCGTACGCGTGTGCCTCCGTGACCTGCATGGTCCACAACCGGAGGCCGAGCACCGCGAGCAACGCAGCGAAGACGATGCCGATGACTCCGATACGCATCGTGTTCGTCATACTGCCCAGCCGGTCTGTCGTGCCTTGAATGCCTTGCCCAACACCCAGAAAACGGGTGCGGCGAGCAGGAGGTTCCATACACCCGGAAGCAGGATCTTGGATATGACGCCGGGCTCGGAGATCGTCTCCTGCCCGAAGAGCGTTCCGAGGAGTACATATAGGAACTGCCCAAACACGGTGAGTCCGAAGACAGTTCCAGCGATGTATACCAGCCCGTCGGAGAACCGATGCTGCAGCCTCCCCGCGCCGTAGGCGACCATGGTGAGGGTCATCGCCCACAACCCGAGAGTGCCGCTTCCGATGAGATCCATCAGGATGCCAGCGGTGAAACCGATCAGCAGCAGATACTCAGATTCGACCTGTGGTGCCACGGCAATGAGCACGAGGGTAACCAGTGCAGGCGCAACACCGAAAGGTTCGATCCGACCGGCACCGAACACGGTGGTTTGGAGCACGATCGCCACGAGAATTGAGAGAAGAGCGATCACAACGCGCGAGCGGCTCATCAGCCACCTCCGGTGGACGCGTCAGGGAGTGAATCGTCCTCATCCTGGAGGCCAGCATCGATGGGTGACCATCCAATGATGACCTTCACATAATCGATCTCAGAAAGCCGGGCGGCCGGATCGACCTCGCCGCGAAGTACGAATCCGACCTCAGCATCAGCCGTCCGGTGGACGGTTCCCACGGGGATGCCGGGTGGGAACCGTGAACCGTCGGTAACGACACGGTCCCCTTCGTACACAGCCTCTTTTGCTCGGAACATCTCCAGTCGCAGCGGACCATCGCCCCTACCTGTCACGATGCCCGTCTCATTGGTCGACAGCACTCGAACGCCTACCGATACGACCGGATCGGTGATGAGTCGTACTCTCGCCGCATGGGCAGACACGAGCACAACACGGCCGACAAGACCATCCTCATCGACGACCGCCTGGCCGGCGACGATCCCGTCCTCGGAGCCCTTGTCGATGAAGCGCACGTTGTCGAACGCAGATGGGCCAGACGCGTTGATCCTCGCGGTGACGGTTGCTAGTTCCTCAGGAGCGACAAGGCCGTTGATCGCCTCGAGCTGGATAACTTGCTCCTCAAGGGCATCCGTTGCCTGGACCTGTGACTCGAGTATGCGGACACGATCGGCAAGCCTGTCGTTCTCATCCCTCAGACCAGCGAGATTGGCGACACCGTCGACAAAACCGACGACCGGGCGGGTGACGAAGTCGACACCCTTCTGGAGGGGTGTGAAGATCGACTGGGTTCCCTCCCTGAGTACGTCGGAAGTGCCTTGTTCTGTCGAACGGACGTCGAACGTCGCGATGATGAACCCAACCGCCACAAGCGATAGGAACAAGATGGTGACTCGATCGATTCGGCGACCAGACGAGGAGAACATATGTGGGCTATGCCCTAGGCGCGACCCGACGACTGGAGTACGACGTGCAGGATGTCGAATTCCTCCAGACATGCACCCGACCCGAGCACGACACTATGCAAGGGACGATCCGCAGTCACGATCGGCATCCCCGTTTCGTGGGCAAGCCTGACATCGAGACCCTTGAGATAGGCACCGCCACCAGTGATGACGATTCCACGTTCCATCACATCGGCAGCAAGCTCGGGGGGTGTCTTGTCGAGTGTGTACTTGACGGCGTCGACGACCGCTTCGACCGGTTCCTCGATGGCTTCCCTGATCTCCGCGCTCGAAAGAACGATCGTCTTCGGGAGACCCGAGATCAGGTCGCGCCCACGTACCTCGGCAGCGGGCTCATCCGTGTACGGCCATGCCGACCCGATGGCCATCTTGACCTGTTCTGCGGTCCGTTCACCGAGCATGAGAGAGTATTCCTTCTTGACCCAGTTGATGATGGCCTCGTCGAGTTCGTCTCCACCAATGCGGATCGACTTGGATACGACGATGCCTCCAAGGCTGATGACAGCGACCTCGGTCGTTCCGCCGCCTATGTCGACGATCATCGAACCGGTCGGTTCGTGGACGGGGAGGCCGACACCGATCGCAGCAGCCATCGGCTCTTCGATCGTATAGGCCTTTCGGGCGCCCGCGTGGTACGCAGCTTCTTCAACAGCTCGCCGCTCCACCGCTGTGATGCCCGAAGGCACACAGATGACTATCCGTGGACGTGCCGCGAAACGGCCGGTATGGACCTTGTCGATGAAGTACCGAAGCATCTTCTCGGTGACGTCGAAGTCAGCGATAACGCCATCCCTGAGGGGGCGAATCGCCTGGATGTAGGAGGGCGTACGGCCGATCATCCGCTTCGCTGCCATGCCGACCTCGAGCGGTTTGTTGTCCCTCGTATTGATCGCAACGACCGACGGCTCGTTGAGAACAATCCCCTGACCGCGCACGAATACGAGAGTATTTGCAGTACCCAGGTCGACGGCCATGTCCCGACCAGCGAATGAGAGAAAGTTGTTCACAAAGAGCTTCCTGGCGTGATTGCGATAAGTGTAACCAGAAGGTACGTAATCAACCCAAAAAAAGTAGGCCGACCGACTAGCCGAAGAAGATCCCGAGCTCGCGCTCCGCGCTCTCGACTGAGTCCGAACCATGCACAAGGTTGTGCGTGATTATGACGCCGTAGTCGCCACGAATGGTTCCCGGCGCAGCCTCCGCGGGGTTCGTTCCACCCATAAGCGTGCGAGCGACGGACACGGCTGACTCGCCTGACCACTCCATTGCGACAACCGGACCCGACGTGATGAACTCCACGAGCTCTCCGAAGAATGGCTTCTCAGTGTGCTCGGCGTAATGGCGTCCGGCCATGTCCTCGGTGATCGTCAACATGGACATCTTCTCGAGCGTCAGTCCCTTGCGCTCAAACCGTGATACGACTTCTCCGACAAGGCCACGGGAGACACCGTCGGGCTTGACCATCACATAGGTGTTTTCAACTGTCATTGTTCTTGGCTCCTGGGTGGGAGAGGGAGCGATCATCGACCGCGACACACGGCAAGCGTACCGGTGGCAGTGTCAATCGACTTCGTCCTCTTCGAGGTCATACTCGTAACCGGGGTCACGTTCCGCCTCGAATCGGAGGTGGGCATCGGCAGATCGATCCCCGTGCGACTGATACTCGTTGCGCACATCCCCAACGAGATAGAGGGAACCGGCGATGACCACGCCACCCTCCTCCCCTGCCGCGTCGGTGGCCTGCCGAACGGCCTCGATGGCATTCGGTATCGCGACTGCCTCGACGCCGAGCTCCACAGCCGATGCTGCCGCCACCAGGTCAGGGGCGATGGCAACGGGATCCTCGGGCGCGGTCGCAAAAACCTTCTCGATGAGACCGTTCAACGGATTGACCAGCTCGGCGATGTCACGCTCCCCGCGCACACCGAGCACGAGCTGCCACTCCATGGCAGGGAATTCTGTGACGAGAGATTGCGCGAGGCCCCTGAACCCTTGCGCGTTGTGTGCGCCGTCGACGATCACGAGCGGTCTTCGGTCGACGACCTCGATTCGCCCGGGAGCCGAAATCGAACCGACGGCGATCGCGAGGGAATCATGGTCGAGTTCCGTTCCGAGGAACATCTCCGATGTCGCGATCGCTGTCCCAAGATGGTCAACCTGATGTCGACCGTGGATGGGGAGGTAGAGGTCCTCATATCGCCCGAACACGCCTTCGACGGTGCACTGCCACCCGCCAACCGCGACCTCCGCTGATGCGACCGAGAAGTCCGAGTCGGTCCTGATCCAATTGGCTCCTGTCTCCTCGACACGTTCAGCAATAGCCAGCGCAGCATCGGAGGACAGATTGCCAGTCACCAGCGTCCCACTGTTCCCCACGATGGCTGCCTTCTCCGCAGCGATCTTCGAAACGGTTGAACCGAGGAACTCAGTGTGATCGATATCGATACCGGTAATCACCGAAACTGCAGCGTCGAGGACGTTCGTTGCGTCGAGTCGTCCGCCAAGGCCGACCTCGACAACGGCGACATCGACCGCGGCGGTTGCGAATATCGAGAATGCAAGTGCGGCCGTCACCTCGAAATACGTGACGGGTGTCCCCGACTGTTGTTCGTACGCCTCAACGAACCAGGCAATATCGGCGACCGCGTCGATGAAATCTCGCGTGTCGACGGTCACACCGTGGAGTGTGAATCGTTCCTCCACCGTATGGAGGTGCGGCGACGTGAACGCGCCGGTTGCAAGTCCGTGAGCTCCGAGAATCTGTTGGACCATGCGCGACAGCGTCGTCTTCCCATTGGTACCGGCAATGTGGATCGCCGGGTACGCCTTCTGTGGGTCACCCATGAACTCGAGCAGTTCGGTTATCCGTTGGAGGCCCGGCTTGACTCCCTGCCCGATCCGATCGTCGAGGAACGCCTCAGCGTGTTCACGGGTCTTGATATTGGGTGCGGTACCGCTCGCTGTCATCGGTTATCCGAGCTCCGTCAGGTGGTTCTGTTGCTTGGCAAGCTCGACGCCCATCTCGGCGAGACGTTCCTCCTCCTGAGCGACCACCTCGGCCGGTGCCCGATCCCTGAAGTTGGGATTGGCAAGCTTGCCCTGCGACCTGGCAATGCCTGTTTCAAGCTCGGCAATGGCTTTCTCGATCCGAGGTCGCTCGGCCTCAACATCAACAAGCCCCTCAAGGGAGATGAAGGCTTCAACGCCATCGGCGGAGATCCGCGTCCGTCCCGAGGCCGAGTCGGGACCCTCACCGGCTTCGGGTGTTGCCCCGGTGAGTGATGCGACCTGGCGGAACCACCATTCGGGCAACGGTTCCTCGCTCGAGGCGACGACGACGGGGATGTCCACCTTGCGACCGATCTGGTGCTGTGAGCGGAACTGGCGAATACCGGCCACGACACCCTTTAGGGACTCCATGTGGCTCGGGGCATCGAATGCAGCTACCTCAGGCCACGGAGCGGTGATGATCAGGTCCGAACCAGCGCCGAGGTGTGACCAGAGTTCTTCGGTGATGAACGGAATCACCGGGTGGAAGAGCTTGAGCACATCTCGCATCACGACACCGAGCGTTGCCTGCATCGCGTCGCGGCGGCTGCCATCGTCGGCGCCGATGGATTTCGCCATCTCGAGATACCAATCAAAGACCTCTGACCACGCAAATGCATACAGAAGCGCGTAGGCATCCGAAAGCCGGTACTCATCGATCAGCCGGTCGACCTCAGAGGCAACATCGCCGAGCCGTGCGAGGATCCACCGGTCCTCTGGACCAGGGTCCGAGGGGTAGCCTCCACCAAGCGGGACATGGTCGACGTCCATGAACTCAACAGTGAAGCGAACCGCATTCCAGAGCTTGTTGCCGAAGCGTCGCGCAGCGTCGATCGCGTCGAGGCTCAGGGGGATGTCGTGTCCGGGCGCCGCGGCCTGGATGAGCGCAAGACGCATGGAATCCGCTCCGTACTCATCGACAAGCTCGATCGGGTCGAGGGCGTTGCCCGTCGATTTGGACATCTTCTTGCCCTCGGCGTCACGCACCATCCCGTGGATGAGGATGTCAGGGAATGGAGGCTGGTCCTTGAAGTGCGTTCCCATCATCATCATGCGCGCCACCCAGAAGAAGATGATGTCGAACCCGGTAACGAGGACATCGGTTGGATAGAACCTGGAGAGATCCTCTGTCTCTTCGGGCCAGCCGAGAGTCGAGAAGGGCCACAGAGCTGAGGAGAACCACGTGTCAAGCACATCCTCATCCTGGGTGAGATCGGTCGAGCCGCATGAGCACTCCGTTGG
>JAUVQC010000001.1 GCA_030598305.1 Actinomycetes bacterium | reverse complement strand
TCGACGAGGAGGTCGCCCGCCTCTAACTCGAAGCGATGAATGGATCACTCGAACAGCTCACACCTGCCCAGGAGCACTACCTGGCATCTTGGGAACATGGGACCTGATTCGGCGGATTTTACCCACCGATATCTCGCCAGGATCGGACTGGACGAGCCGCCGCCTGTTGATGTCCATGGTCTCGAGACACTGCAGCGGGCGCATCTGAGCTCGGTTCCATTCGAGAATCTGGACGTTTACGCCCAGAGGGGAGTTGGTACGGGTCTCGACTGGTCAATACCGAAGATCGTCGACCGCAACAGGGGTGGATGGTGCTTCGAACTCAATGGGGCCTTCAGCAGCCTTCTGACAGCCCTTGGGTTCACTGTCCGCCGATTGGGAGCCACAGTGCTGCTTGCTCCCGCAACGAGGGACCCAAGCCATCTCACGCTCGAGGTGACGCTGGATGGCCCTTACCTGGTCGATGTCGGGTTCGGAGACACGTTCATCAAACCCCTGCGGCTGGATCGCGATGGTCCTCAGGACGGTATTTCGGGAGAGTTCGTCATCACGGCCAATGGTGATACGAGAACGCTATCACAGCGTCAGGAGGACGAATCTCTCGAGCCGCAGTATCGATTCGGGCCAGAAGAGTGGGAATTGGCCGACTTTGACGACGCATCCGAACGCCTGCAGAGTGAATCGGGACTGTCGTGGACGCGGTCCTACTTCGCGACGCGGCTCCTCGATGGCGGACCGGACCGTGTCACGCTGCTCAATGACCGAATCAGATTTCGTCGCGACGGAGAGTGGACCGAAGAGCCTGTTACTGACGACGCGTGGGCAGGCGAACTCGACCGCTGGTTCTCGATGAATCGGTGATCAACCGTTTTCTGTCGCACCTGGTGGATACGTTCGTCTGGTGCTCTGTCTAGCGTGTGCCATGCCGGGTTGGCCGCTGTGTGACCCCTGTGTATCTTCACTGAGGCGTGCACCGGTCCAGGCAATCGATGGTGCTGTTGTGGAGGCGGGGTTCAGGCACGTTGGGGCAGCGGTTCGGCTCGTCCACAACCTCAAGTACCGCAGGTCGATGCCAGCTGGGCGGCTCCTGGCGGCGGCAATGGTGTCCGGCCTGCCATCGGATGCAACTGCCCTGGTTCCGATCCCGAGGTCGTTCGTACGTCGTGTGACATATGGCATCGACCAGGCGCTCGTCCTTGCGACCGATATGCACAGGCTCACCGGACTCCCCGTGATCAGGGCGCTTGGAGCACCCTTGTGGTGGAAGCGCCGCGCCGGTGCCGACCGCGAGCATCGGCACGGAATCGACTTCAGACAGGTGGAGCCGGTTCCCCGCAACGCCATCCTCGTCGATGACGTGCTTACAACAGGGGCAACGGTGGGCAGTGCAGTGCGAGCGATGAATGCGAGAGGAATATCGGTTCTCGTAGCGACGTCAGCAGGTACTATGGAATCAGGAACACAGCCGTTCCCAAGTCTGGGAGGTGACGTGACGCAGATGCGTGAGACGACCGACTACCTGTCACACGCCGCGCGAGCGCACTTCCAGGCTGTAACCCCCGAATCAGGACGCGTGAACTTCGCGCGCCCTGTTCGATCCACCGATTGAGAGGAGACCGGGTGACCGTTCGAGTGCACGGCAAGAACATGCAGGTGCCCAATGACATGCGCGAATTCGCGGAGGACCGCGTCGAGCACGCTGGGAGGATCTTCGAGAAGGGTGGTGACGTCGACGTCGAATTCACAGAGAATACGAATCCCCGTAGGGCCGACGACAAGTTCCGCGTCGAGATCACTACAAATGCCGCAGGCCACATCGTGCGCGTGGAGGCCGAAGCAGCTGAGGAACGGACCGCTATTGACCTTGCATCCGACCGCTATGAACGACAACTCAGGAAGCTCAAGACGAAGCTCATACAGCGAAACAGAGTTTCGTACAAAGACCTAAACCAGGTGTCTAGTCAGTCCGATGATGATGAAGACCGTGGCGTTGAGATCGTCAGAACCAAGAGGTTCTCGATGAAACCGATGTCGCCAGAGGAAGCTGTTTTGCAGATGGATATGCTCGGACACGAGTTCTTCTTCTTCCTCGATGCGGAATCGGACCGGCACTGTGTTTTGTACCGGCGGCGCGACGGCAACGTAGGACTAATCGAACCGGAATGAGCCGGAGCTGAAATGAAGAGACTGCTGGTAGTCGACGATGTACCCCTGTTCAGGGCTGGCCTGACAGCCGCTCTGGGTGGCGCTGGATACGACGTGATAGGTGAAGCCGCGGACGGAGAGAGCGCTGTAGCGCTCGCGGAGTCCGAACAGCCCGACATCGTCCTTCTGGACATCCTGATGCCCGGAATGTCCGGTATCGAGGTGGTCGGAAAGATCAGAGCGGTCTCCCCAACATCAGAGGTGCTCCTCCTCACCGGGTCGGAATCTGAGGAGGACCTGGTCGCGGCGATTCGTGGAGGTGCCCGGGGGTACATCCTCAAGGACATGCCATTCGACGAGCTCGTTACGGTCATCGACAACGTATCTGGCGGCGGAGCCGCCGTCTCCCCAGGAATGGCAGGGAAGCTATTCGATGTCACACGAGAGTTGCTTCTCCACCAGGAGCTCATCTCCACGCGTAAACCGACACTGACGGGGCGCGAGATCGAGGTTCTTGGCCTCGTCGCCGACGGCAAGACCTCGCGACAGATCGGCGATCTGCTGTTCATCTCGGAGAACACGGTGAAGAACCACATCCGCAACATCCTCGACAAGCTCGGCCTGCACTCGCGCAACGAGGCGGTGCTGTATGCCATCAGGGAGAACCTGATCTCGCTCCCGTGATGGATTGCCCAGATACACGGGCAGCTCCGTAGTATCCACGGCACATGTCGATTTTCAGCAAAGCACTCCGTTTGGGCGAGGGCAAGCGTCTCAGGGAACTTGAGCAGGTTGCCACCGATGTCAACGCGCTCGAATCCGAGATGGAGCAACTCTCTGATGATGAGTTGGCGGCGCGTACACCTTGGTTCCGAGAGAGGCTTGCCGCTGGCGAAACGCTCGACGACATCGAGGTCGAGGCGTATGCCACCGTCCGAGAAGCCTCCCGACGGGTCCTCGGACAGCGTCACTATGACGTCCAGATCGTCGGAGCCGCAACCATGCACCGGGGCATGATCGCCGAGATGAAGACCGGTGAGGGCAAGACGCTCGTCACGACGATGCCAGCCTATCTGAACGCACTTGGCGGAGGTGGCGTCCACATCGTGACGGTCAACGACTATCTCGCCAGTCGTGATGCCGAGTGGATGGGCAACATCCATCGATTCCTCGGTCTCGAAGTCGGGCTCATTCAGGCATGGATGACCCCAGAGGAGCGTCGGCCTGCCTACGAAGCAGACATCACTCACGGCACGAACAACGAGTTCGGATTCGACTACCTGCGCGACAACATGACGATGACTCCTGAACATATGGTTCAGCGGGGCCGCGCCTTCTCGATTGTTGACGAGGTCGATTCAATTCTGATCGATGAGGCACGTACCCCACTCATCATTTCGGGTCGAGTCGGCGAGACCGGTAAGTGGTACACCGAGTTCGCCCGGATTGCGTCACGGCTCAGGATCGATGATCACTACGAGGTCGATGAGAAGAAGCGGCAGGTGATCACGACCGAGGAAGGCGTGACGCGCGTCGAGGAAATCCTCGACGTCGAGAACATGTACGACTTTGCGAATGTCGACTTCATCCACCACCTTGATGTCGCCCTCAAGGCAAAGACGCTCTATCTGAAGGACGTCGACTACATGATCCGCAATGGCGAGGTCATGATCGTTGACGAGTTCACCGGTCGTGTGCTCGAAGGACGCCGCTACTCAGAGGGCCTCCACCAGGCGATCGAGGCCAAAGAGGACGTGCGGATCAAAGAAGAGAACCAGACGCTTGCAACCATCACGCTTCAGAACTACTTCCGCATGTACGAGAAGCTCTCAGGCATGACGGGAACCGCCATCACCGAGGAGAGCGAGTTCGTTGAGATCTACGGGCTCGAAGTAGTCGTTATCCCCACGAATCGACCTCTTGCTCGCCTCGACGAGGGTGACGTCGTGTACGTCGACGAGGACAACAAATTCGCGGCGCTCGCGGACGACATCGAGGAGCGAAATCGCAATGGGCAGCCGGTGCTCGTGGGTACCACATCCATCGAGAAGTCCGAACGGGTCGCGGACACGCTGAAGCGGCGAGGGATTCACTTCGAGGTATTGAACGCCAAGCAGCACGAAAGGGAGGCTCACATCGTCGCCCAGGCCGGAACATCGGGCGCCATCACCGTGGCGACCAACATGGCTGGTCGCGGTGTCGATATCCAGCTCGGTGGTAACCCAACCGAACTCGCGAAGGGCGCAATGCTCAAGACCGAACTCGAGCAGGGCACCGACGTGTACGACGCGGAGTTCGAAAAGCTTGTTGAGCGATTCACGTCAGAGACCGAAATCGACAAGAAGCGCGTGATCGAAGCCGGTGGGCTGTACGTGCTGGGTACCGAGCGGCACGAGTCCAGACGTATCGACAACCAGCTGAGAGGCCGGTCCGGACGTCAGGGAGATCCGGGGGAGAGCCGTTTCTATCTCTCGCTTGAGGATGACCTGATGCGTCGCTTCGCGAACGAGCGCGTGGCTTCGATCATGTCGAGGCTGAAGATTCCGCCCGATGTTCCAATTGAAGCGAAGATGGTCACCAAGTCGATCGAGCGGGCACAGACCCAGGTCGAGTCCCAGAACTTCGAGATCCGTAAGAACGTGCTCAAGTACGACGAGGTGATGAACACCCAGCGCAAGATCATCTACGCGTGGCGGAACCAGATCCTCCACGGCGACCACACAGAGGACCTACTGGCCGAGTGGCGTGAAGACGTCGTCGAAGACACAGTGAGCGAAATGACAGACAGAGTCGACCCATCCGAATGGGATTGGGACGAACTGGCGACCCACATGGGCGAGCTGTATCCGTCGAAACTGTCACGAAGCCGTTTCGATGACCCCCAGGAACTTGTACCTGAAGAAGTTGTCGACGCATTCGTTGCAGAGGCAGCCGACGCGTACCAAGCGCGTGAAACAGAATTGACCGAACCGGTCATGCGGTCCCTCGAACGGACGGTCGTGTTGTCGGTCATCGACAACAAGTGGCGTGAGCATCTGGCCGAGATGGATTACCTCCGCTCGGGCATCGGACTCCGCGCAATGGGTCAGCGCGACCCACTCGTTGAATACCAGCGTGAGGGGTTCTTGTTCTTCGAGGATCTCGTGCACACCACCAAGGCCGATTCGATCCGGTACATGTTCCACGTTGAGGTCGCGCGGCGTGAAGAACAGCCCAAAATGAAGAACTATGTGACGTCGAGCGCCAAGGGAGACGGCACAACCCAACGCCAAATCAAGCGCGATGGCGACAAGATCGGTCGCAACGCGCCTTGTCCGTGTGGGTCGGGCAAGAAGTACAAACGCTGCCACGGAGCGCCGGGAGCCGAACCGCTCGCGTCGTGAACCGGCTGCGGGTCGATTCGCGCCAGCCGCCGCGACAAGGCCCGAAGTGCGCGAGAATGTCCATCATCGAGACCAGAAGAGAGCGCAGGTATGGGGAGCATCGAGATACTCAGGAACGTGACGAAGGGGTTGACGGGCGCTGTCATCGCCAAGCGGGCGATTGACTGGGCCAATCCGGTCACTGGTTCGGCATCGGCACCGCTCGAGACGTTCACATTCGTCGAGTCCTTCGGCCCATCATTGATGCCGCATTCATCGATGCACCAGGGAGCGATCGCTGGTATGTCCGTGCTCGCCGCACGGAGCGTCACGGCGATCGTTGAGGGTGTCACGGGCTCGATTGTCAACGAAGGCGACCCGCTGTCGCATCGACTCCTGATGCGGACGTTCGTTGGTGGTGTCGGATACTCATTCGAACGACTCCCGGTTCGCGACGGGGAGACCCTTGCCAGGTCCGGTGCCAGAACAGCGGGCCGTGTGGTGAAATCTGCCTCCATCGGAGGAGCGGTGTTCGACATCGGTTTGGCGGGAAGACACCGCTACCCGTCTTCATCGATGTTGCGACCGGCACTCGTGTCGGCTGCCGCGCTTGTCGGGGTGTTGCTGTGGTCCAAGGACAGGCTCGACAAACGGAAGGCGGAGCAACAGCGCTGGCCGATTCCCCAGCCGAACGAGCTCGCCCCGGCGGTCGCCACCGGCATTGCGGTGACATCGGTCGGCATGGCAGGAACGCGCGCGTTCCAGGCGACACGAGGTGCGTGGATGGACTACTTCGGCGACACACCTTCGAGACGTCTCCTTGGGCGGACCGTCAACGCGGCGATGTGGGCGGGCGGTCTCACCGGTCTCTACAACAGCGGTGTTGGCTACATCGGGCGTGGCAACGAGAGAGTCGAGGGTGGATACTCCCTCGCACCTACGAGTCCACTCTTGTCTGGTGGTCCGGGGAGCATCTCATCGTTCGCAGACCTCGGGCAGCAAGGCCGGCGATTCGTGACGGACGTGCTCACACCTGAGTACATCGATGAAACAATGGATGAGTCCGGAGCAGAGCACCCGATCAGGGTCTTTATCGGATACAACTCGGAGCCGCTCTATCCCTCGGGTCGAGCGGAGATGGCCCTTGATGAACTCGAACGTACCGGTGCCTTCGACAGGGAGTACCTGCTTCTGGTGTCACCAACGGGGACCGGCTGGATCGATCAGACGATGATCGAGTCCGCAGAGCTGTTCACAAGGGGCAACATCGCTTCCGTGTGCATCCAGTACGGGAAATTCCCCTCCTTCCTCAGTCTCCAGAAGGTTGCGCTCGGTCGCGGCCAGTTCCGCCTCCTTCTGTGGGGTATCAAGCAGCGCCTCAACGGTCGGCCCCCAGAGGATCGGCCGAAGGTTGTGGTGTTCGGCGAGAGCCTCGGCGCATGGACAAGCTCGGATGTCGTGATGCACAACGGGATGGCCGGGTTCGATCACTACGGAATCGACAAGGCGCTGTGGGCCGGACTGCCGTGGATGGCGAAGTGGTCCAAGAGCGGAATGGGTCGCGGGTCGAGCGGTCTGGTACCGCGAGGAACGGTCGGCGTGTTCGATCAACCAGAGAAGTTGATGGAGCTCTCGGACCAGGAGCGCAAGGCGCTGCGTGCCGTGATCCTGTCACATGACAACGACCCGATCGCGGTCATGGGACCAGATCTGCTCATCAGGGAACCCGAATGGCTCAAAGGCCAACGCGGGCGTGGTGTGCCTGAGGACATGGCATGGGCTCCGATCGTGACAGGCATTCAGGTGATGATCGATGCAGCGAACGCGATGGTGACCGTGCCGGGCCACTTCGGGTCCTTCGGCCACGACTATCGCGCTGACATGGCCCGGATGGTGTACTACGGCCTTGACCTGCCGACGTCATCTGAGGAACAGGTCGTGGCTGTGGAGGAAGCGCTTGTTGCTCTCGAGATCGACCGTGCCGACCGGATCAAGGCAGCAAAAGAGGAGCACGCACCGGCACCACCGAGCCGTGTCGTCGAGGGAGAGCGGATCGCTGGCGGTGTGCCACTGGCTGGCGACCGAACGTCAGGAGCACAGTGGTTGCGGTCCCTCGCAAAGACGACGGGTACACCCGAAGGCGACGTGCAGTAACCGACGTCAGAAGTCAGAAGCCAGACTTCGGTCGCTACGCTCACGGCCCATGGAACCTGCGGAACTACGAGATGCTGTTGCGGACCTCCGCGCCCGGCTCGGGGAAGCTCGAGGCTTTCTCGATGTCGAGGGCAAGGAGGCTGAGCTGGTGGTACTTCGCGAGACTGCGTCGGCGCCGGATCTATGGGACGACCAGGAAAACGCACGCGCCATTACCTCCCGACTCGCTCGCCATGAGGGCACGATCAAGCTCATCTCAGACCTCGAGGGTTCGATCGATGACGTCGATGTGCTCCTGGAGATGGCAATCGAGGAGGGCGACAAGGATTCGATGTCCGAGGTCGAGTCGGAGTTGAACGGGCTTCGCACCGAGATCTCGGTACTCGAACGCGAATCGCTCTTTTTCGGTGAATACGACGACAATCCCGCGATCGTGTCGATCCATGCTGGCGCCGGTGGTGTCGATGCCCAGGACTGGGCAGAGATGCTCATGCGGATGTACACCAGGTATCTTGAGCGCTCCTCCATGTCCTTCGAGGTCGACGACTACCAGGAGGGGGAGGAAGCCGGCATCAAATCGGTGACGTTCACCATTACCGGCGACAATGCCTACGGGATCTTCGAGTCCGAACGCGGCACGCACCGGCTTGTGCGCATCAGCCCGTTCGATTCTGCGGCACGCCGACACACGGCGTTCGCTGGCGTCGATGTGATCCCCCAGGTGGAGGTTGCAGAGATCGAGATCGATGCACAGGACCTCCGCATCGACACGTATCGGGCCTCGGGTGCCGGTGGACAGCACATCAACAAGACGGATTCGGCGGTCCGCATCACCCATGAGCCAACCGGCATCGTGGTTTCGTGCCAGGCCGAACGGTCCCAGATGCAGAACAAGGCGAAGGCCATGCAGCTGCTGGGTGCGCGTCTCGCTGAGAAGGCCCGACAGGACCAGGCTGCCGAGGTGGCAGCCGTGCGCGGTGAGCAGCATGAGGCTGGCTGGGGCCGCCAGATCAGGTCCTACGTGCTGCAGCCGTATCAGATGGTCAAGGACCTACGGACAGGCTTCGAGGTCGGCAATATCCAGGGAGTCCTTGACGGCGATATCGATGGCCTCGTCGATTCTTACCTCGCCTGGCGCAGGGCCGAGCTGTACGAAGCGTGACGCGCAAAGCACGTTCTTAGTGGAAACCCCCGGTATCCTCGCTTCTGGCTGAGAACTTGGGCCACGACACAGCCATTACTGAGTTCAATTCATGATCAAACTCGAAAACGTAACCAAGGTGTACCCCGGCGGCACGGTCGCTGTGAAGGACGTCAACCTCGAGATCTCCAAAGGCGAGTTCGTGTTCCTCGTGGGTGCGTCCGGATCTGGAAAGTCAACCCTCATCCGTCTCATGATGCGTGAGGAACCGCCAACGAACGGTGATATCTGGATCGCTGGCAAACACGCCTCCGAACTCCCTAGCTGGAAGATCCCCTACCTCAGGCGCTCCATCGGGACCGTGTTCCAGGACTTCAAACTGCTCCCAACGAGGACCGTCTATGAGAACGTGGCTTTTGCGATGGAGGTCACAGGGAAGCACCGCTCGATCATCAGGAATCAGGTCCCGCAAGTCCTCAAGCTCGTGGGACTATCGGACAAGGCCGATCGTCTCCCTCGCCAGCTCTCGGGCGGTGAGCAGCAGCGGGTCGCTGTTGCGCGTGCCTTCGTCAACAGACCTCTCATCCTTCTCGCCGACGAACCGACAGGCAACCTCGACCCGGCGACGTCGGTTGGCATCATGCGAATCCTCGACCGTATCAGCCGGACGGGAACGACCGTCGTCATGGCCACACACGACCATGCCATCGTGGATGCAATGCAGCGCCGTGTCGTGGAGCTTGACAGGGGCCGGATCTCGCGTGATGAGTCACGCGGCATCTATGAGACACGTCAGCCTGATGTCGTCTCCGAGACGGTCTCCGCTGAGGTTACCGAGGAGATTCCTTCCGTCGACGACGTCGAGGAAGAACTCGAAGCTTTTGTCGACAACGCGACGGAAGTCGCTCTCGCGGATGCTGTCGAATCGGACAGGGAAGGCGAGGCGGACGCATGACCAGCCTCAGCTACATGTTCAAGGAGGCGTTCAACAACCTCGGACGGAATGCTCTTGTTGTACTCGGAGCGATCCTCGCTGTGTTCATCTCCCTCACGCTCACCTTCGGAACACTGGTCTTTGGCGAGGTCGTCAGGGTCAACACACTCCAGTGGGCCGAGGACGTGCGTGTCATCGCGTTCCTCCAGGACGACATGACGGCTGAGGCCACGGCCGAGCTGCAGAACGAAGTTGCATCATGGCCCCAGGTGTCCGACGTGTTCTACGTATCCAAGCAGGCCGCGTTCGATGAGGCCCAGATACTCTTCTCGAACGATGAAGCGATGCTCCGAGTCCTCGACGAGAATCCGGATCTCCTGCCTGCATCGTTGCGCGTCCAGCCGACTGATCCTGAGGACTACGACCTGATCGTCATCCGACTGGAATCTACGCCAGGCGTTGACAAGGTCGAATCTGCAGGTGATGCCATCGACGCGATGATTTCGTTGCGTGATGGACTCCAGATCATGTTCTGGCTCCTGGCCGTAGCTCTCGGTGTCGCCGCGGTTGCATTGATCGCCAACACCATCCACATGGCGATCTATGCTCGCCGCGAGGAGATTGAGATCATGCAGCTTGTTGGGGCCAGTAACTGGTTCGTACGAACGCCTTTCCTCATCGAAGGGGCATTGGAAGGGCTCATCGGTGGCGCGCTCGCGGTCACCTTCATCGTCGTTGCACAGCAGCTGGCTGTGGATCGACTGTCGGAACTCCCCGACTGGATCAATCTCGCGATCGAGAACGATTTCATCCTTCGGCAGGGCGCGCTGGTCTTGCTGTTCGGTGTTGCTGCCGGCCTGGTCGGTAGCTCATTGAGCCTTGCAGTCCATCGCACCCTGCGCTCGTGATTCGCCGCGCCCTTTTCCTCGTTCTCGTCGCAACCCTCGTGGGTTCACTCGCGGTTCCCGCTGTCGGTGACACTCTGGAACAGGATCTGAAGGAGATTCGTCAATCCATCCTCGCGATCGAGGCGGCAATGGACGACGTCGCCGCTGAGCGCTCCATGCTCGCCCGGGATGTCCTGGCTGCCGACGAAAAGCTCGACCTCGTGGAAACGGAGATGGCCGCGGCTGTCGCCAGGTTGACCCGAATCGAGATCGAACAGGTAGATCGCAATCTTGATCTGGACACGGTTCGCGCTGAACTTGCTGAACGGTTCGCAGAGCTGTCAGATATCAGGGTCAGGCGCAACTCGGCACTCGATGATGCAAAAGCCGCCGTCCTCCAGGCATACATGAGTGGTGGAACATCCCAGCCATCGATCGCGTTCTCGGCAACTGCAGTGACCGAGGTGTCTATCGGCGTCGCGTACCTTGACGTGTTGACCGGCTACCGCTCGGGTGCTGCAGGGCGCTATGGCGAACTCGTCGCGATGCAGGAGGCCGAAGAGGCCAAGGTCAAGGCTGTTGAGGCAGCTATCGAATCGGAGGTTGCTGCACTCGTCAGGACGGCTGCTGAGATCGAGGTGGCGGAGGCTGACCTCGAGCTGAAGCGAGCCGCATTGTCCGCGGAGTACGACCGTCAAGCAGCGCTCCTCGATGACGTGCGGGCTGCGATCGCAGAGTTCGAGGGAGAGCTTCGCGGCCTTGCTCGTGAAGAGTCCTCGATCAAGTCGGAGATCAAGGCGGCGTCCCAGCCGACCGGTACGAAGCCGGCCAGGCTCGTGCGACCGGTACCGGGAGCGATTTCATCCGGGTTCGGGCCCAGGGTGCATCCGATTCTTGGTACGACACGGATGCACAATGGCGTCGACATGAACGCGGCCCAAGGTGAGCCGATCAAAGCTGCAGCCAGTGGCACGGTGATCTTCGCCGGCGTCAAGGGCGGGTTCGGCAACACCATCATGATCGACCACGGTGGGGGCATGGTGACCCTGTACGCGCACCAGTCTCGGCTTGGTGCATCCGTTGGCCAGAAGGTCACGGCCGGTGGGACGATTGGCTACATCGGATCGACGGGCCTGTCCACGGGCCCACATCTGCACTTCGAGGTCCGCATCAATGGTGTTCCGAAGAACCCTGCGAACTACATCTAGCCGCTATCCGTGTTTCGGTGGGTAGCCTCGCCGACATGTCTGGTCGCAAGGTCATCGCAACGAATCGCAAGGCGCGGTACAACTACGAGATCCTCGACACGTTCGAGGCAGGGATGGTGCTTCGTGGTTCCGAGGTGAAATCTCTTCGTGATGCCCAGATACAACTCAAGGACTCCTACGCATCGATCCGCGGTGGCGAAGTGTGGCTCGAGAACGCCCACATTGCTCCCTACTCGTTCGCCGAGGGTGGTGGCCACGAACCTGAGCGTCCTCGCAAGCTGCTATTGCACCGTCGGGAGATCGACAGGTTGTTCGGCCGGATCAAGGAGGAGGGCCTGACGCTGGTACCTCTTCAGGTGTACTTCGTGAATGGCAAGGCAAAGGTCGAACTCGGACTCGGCAAGGGAAAACGCACGCGTGACAAGCGTCGGGACATCGTTGCGCGCCAGCAGAAGCGCGAGATGGACAGGGCACAGTCGCATCGAAGGTGAATTCGCAGTCACAAGCAAGGTCGTCTGCGACATACCGGGTCACGTCTCGACACGGTGAACGTTGCGCCGGGGGAGGTGCATCACACGATTGAGACGTTACCGATACCGGTCTCGGTGACAATCAACGCGAGGTCTTCCATGTGCTGTGGGGAGGCCGCCGGAACACGTGCTGCCTCCGGGCGAACGCCGTGGGGGCGGAAGCCGATGAGTTTGACGTTCATGTCGGGATTGATGTCGTGGAGCCATGCTGCGGTGCGAGCGATCTCCGCCGCGTCGTCGTTCTCCCCGGGGACGACCATCAATCGAACCTCATGGAGCTTCCCCATTTGGGAGAGCTGTCTGATGGACGCGAGTACACGTTCGTTGTCACGGGTGGTCATGACGTGATGTGTCTTTGGATCCAACGCCTTGAGGTCGACCATTGCGCCATCCATGACGTCGGCGAGGTCGTCCCAGATCTCGGCTGAAGTCGAGCCGTTGGTGTCGATCAATGTTGTGAGATGCGCGAGCTCGGTGTCTGCCTTGATCGCCGAGAACAGTGCACGTACGAATCCATGTTGAAGCGTGGCTTCGCCGCCAGAGACAGTTACCCCCCTCAGGAAGCCAGCAACAGGACGGATCTGGTCGATGATCTCGTCAACGGTCATGAACGTGGCGTCGTCCGACTGCATGGGGATGGTGTGGGGGTTGTGGCAGGCTGTGCAATCGAAGTTGCATCCCTGAAGGAAGACCACGAACCGATTCCCCGGTCCGTCGACCAGGGAGAAGCGAATCGTGTCAGTGACGAGGCCGCGCAGCTCGTTCACGGATCAGCACTCGCTTGACAGTCCGGTCATTGACATGGGAGTTGGCCACAGACCCTGCGGCAAACGACGTGCTCGAGTGCCGCTCGTTCCCCTCTGCGTATTGGGCCAATTCCGATTTGCGGACCAGATAACCGGTGATGCGCACGAAGTCGTTTGAATCGACATTGAACGTGAAATCGCGCATCCCGTTGGTGAAGGCCCCCCTGATCATGTCGATCATCGCCTCGGGGTTGCGTTGGACGGTGTCGTCGATGTGGAAAATATCGGACACTCCCGAGGTGAAGTACTTGTGGTGGGGTGCCACGGTCATGATGTGTTGAAAGGTCTCAGGTTCGGTTCCGATGGGGATCCTCGTACCGGCCGTGACTTCGACGTCCGAGTCGATGCCTGACTGGCTGTGCAGGAACGCATGCCCGGCTCCACCCTCGCAATAGGGCATCTCATATCCATGTACAAAGGCGCTCACGCGCTCGATGATGCGATAGCTGAACGTGTCGGCGATACCTCCATCGCCGTATGCCGCATCCAGCCCATCGTGCTCCATCAGGATGTTGACTGCCTCCGCCAAACCGAATACTCCGAACATCGCTGAGAACCTCTCAAGGCGCACGATTCCCTCGCGTACGAGGAAGTCGTGTTCGAAGAATCCTGCCTCTTCAACGAGATAGCGAATGCGGGCTGCCATGACCTCCGCATTGAGCGCTGCATACCTTGGCAGCGTCTCGTCGAGGAACGATTCGGCTGAACCGGTGTGGGCCAGAGCCGCCTCCTTGAGGTTGAGGCGAACCATGGTGTGGCTCCCTCCGCCCTTCTTGAGCGAGTTGTAGCAACTGACCACGCCATATTCGACGCCGAGGTCATCGACCATCATCGGGTGGTTGACAAAGTGTGGTTTCGCAGTTTCAAACACGGTCCCGATGGCATCGAGGAGCAGGTCATCGCTCGTGTGAACGGGGTCCACCTTGAGGGACAGGTTGGGGACGATCTGTTGCACCTCGCGCTCAACATCGAGGATGGTACGGAGCACACGATTGTCCTCGGGGCCGATGTTGGCGTGGACGAATCCGTCGGGGAGGATGCGGTCGAGCGAGATCCAGAAGAGGCGCAGACTCTCGCGAAGGTCTTCGTCCGAGACGTCGTCGACGAACGGCAGGAGGAGGGCGTCGATGTCACCAAGAAACACTGGGAATCCGGTGATGGACGGCACCTGTGTGTAGAGGATCAGGAGGAAGTTGATGGCTTCGTCGAGGTTCGTCGGCGGGTCGAGTTCGAGATGCTCGGATCCCCGACGAATCGCGAGCTCGTAGTCCGGCAGGACGTATCGTGGGCGGTACGGGGCGTGTCCCTCGAACATGTCGTCGATGATGCCCTTGTTGAGCGCCTCGGCCGCTTCCGGTGTGATGTCGGGATAGGGGAGCGCACTCTCTGCCAGCACCGCGAGATAGTGTTTGCGCTGGTGGAACGTCAGGCCGGGGTCCTCGACGATCGAACGTGCCTGCTTTGTGAACTCTTCCATCTCCATGGTGCGGAGTCTAGCGGAGCGGTACGCGGTCGCGTAGCGTTCAGCTACGGAATCGCTGAGTGCTGGAGCTAGGCGTCGAACTGGAGGAGTTGCACGAAGAGCTGTTCGACCTGATCAATGGGGAGGGCCCCAGCCGAGCGGAAGAGGACGGTCCCGTCACCATCGGTGACCACCCAGAACGGGAAGGCGTTCACGCCCATCTGGGCCGCGATCTTCGTATCTGTGTCCACGACGACAGGGAACATGAATTGGGAATCCTCGAGGTATGGCTCGAGTGGGTTACCGCGTGAGGGATCCATGGAGGTGGTCACCGTGACAAGGTCGGCCCCGGAGAAGTTGTTCCTGGCTTCGGGCCACCAGGCGTTGAGCTCGGGGAGCTCCTGCTGACAGTACGGGCACCAGTGGGCCCAGACCATCCACACGCGCTTCGTGCCATCGGCCGGGTCGATCGCGAGCACTGTTTCTGAGTAGGCGTCCGGTCCCTCTACGAGACTCATCTCCATCCCGACTGCCTGGTCAGGGCCTTCGTTTGAGTACCGGGGAAGAAACCCCGCTGGGACGGCTGGTGCCGGTGTTGCCCCGCCTGCAGCATTGTTGGCTGCTGCTGCCCTCGCGTCCTTGGCGATATCGTCGACGGTCTGGGACACGTCATACAGCGAGCCGCCGAGGTTGGTCACCTGATCATCGAGTGACTCGATCTGGCCCTGCGTTGACTGGAGCGAGCTGATCATGAAGATCTGGCTTGCAACGAAGAGTCCCACCGCAAGCACCCCGACGGTGATGAGGATCGGCTTGGAGGACGATGTGCGTTCGGTCCTCTTCTCGAGACCCGGTGCCGCTGGTTCGGCGGGTGGTTCACCGGCTATTTCGTCTTCAGCCGTCGGTCGTTCATCGTTCGTTGCTTCGTCCATGTGCGGAAGGGTAATGACGATATCCGTGTTCTTGGTGTGCGATATCGGACCTGATTGGTACGATAAAGCTGTGGACGTGTTCCTTACGTCCCCGCAGTGCGGGGGTGACATGGTTTCGACCGTGAGAGTTGAGGCGCCGGAAGCGAGCCGAGGTCACCGGAGTCCTCGTTAAAGAGCCGGTACAAATATAAGTGCAAACAACGAAAGTTACGCACTGGCAGCGTAGATAAACGCTCCTGTCCTCCCGGAGGGTGCCCACCTCGCCGGATCAGGGCAACGCAATGTGGGACGCCCCCGCCGGGATTTCCGGGACCGGCGGGATAAGACAATTCCGGATAGGGCATGAGGGTGCTTGCCAACAGAGTCCTCGTGTTCCGAAAGCTCGCTGTTGGCTGCGCTCGGAGATGCCGACGCCAACACCTCGTGGGACGGGGGTTCGATTCCCCCCACCTCCACCCAAGGAATAGGGGCCCCGGGCCCCTATTCCCGCGTACCCAGCGTTCTAGACCGGACTCAGTCCGGTCTACAGCCCACTGAACGGAGAATTCGAGCAGCGCTCCACGAACGGGGAGGGGCGACCCCTGCGGGACGCCCCTCCGGTGGTTCCGGTCTTCTCGGATCAGCCGGGGATGTGGAGTGAGCCGTAGCTCGCTGGACCATCTGCCATGGACACGTAGTGCGCAATGAAGGCACGCTTGAACGTCTTGAGTGCGTACGAGAGGTCCTGCCAGCGATCGTGAAGCCTCCTGCCGGACTCGGTAACCTCGCCGACCGCCGCGATCGCCTTGTGCACCTTTTCGTTGGCAGCGACTACTGCTTCATACGTGTCAGGGCTCTCTTCGGCTGTCGCCGCCGCGATCTCGGTCAGATGGTCCACCCAGTCGGCGATCTGTCCAAGGCGAGCCTCGATCTCGCGTGCCGGGTCCTTCTCACGGTCGTCTGTCTCGTCTTCTCCGCGTAGCTCGGCAACAGCGTCCCGAGCAGCGTGGTAGATCGCCACGACCTGCCCGTTGATCTCCTTGAGAGCAGCGATTGACCGTGCAGAACGTGCAGCGTCCTCAAGTTCTTCGACCTCTTCGGCTGCGGCCGCGAATATCGCCGCGACCACCTGGTTGCGTGCGGACTCTGCCGCGGCCGAGAGGATGGCTGCTTTGCGTTCGATGAGTGAGAGGGTCGACCATCGAGCCGCCTTCAGCTCGTCGGCTGCCTTCTCCTCATCGCTGCGGGTGTCCTTGCCGTCCTTTGCGGCTTCGGCCTTCTCCATGGTCGAGCGATATATGGAATGCGCCTTGTCCTTGAGTGCGTAGGCAGCGTCAGCAGTCTCGGCCGTCTCGATCTCCGCGAAGAGAGCCTTCAGCTGATTGATGCCATTTTCCACGATCTCGCGGGCGAGAGGATCGTCACAGCCCTCGATCCAACTCTTGAGCAGTCCGATCTTGTACTCGACCGTGTCAGCAGCCTTGTTCTTTGCGGTCTGCAGGCGCTCGGCATCGGTTTCGCCCACCTCACCAGCTCTGCTCTTGGTCTCGTTGTAGATGGCGTGGGCTTGGTCCTTGAGATTCCATAGTGCATCGATACTGTCCTCGGTCACTACCCGGGAATCTCGGAGGCCGACCAGTTCGCCGATGCCCTCGGCATAGACCGCCCGCTTATCCTCGTTCTCGGTGCCGTTCTTCAGTTCGGTGAGAAGGCCGATCTTGTAGTTGTAGGTCTCCATGACCGAGGCACGGACCGACTCGAGGTCGTCTCCGACCCCTTCGCTACCCTCGCCCGCGTTGACAGGCGCCAAGGCGGTGACCGCGAGCATCGCCATCGTGAGAATCAAGATGATGAAGGCTCTGCTCGAGGAGCGAATGGCTCCGGTGTGATGATCGTTCGATGGGTACATGTGGTCCTCCGCATTGAGGAACTCAGCGCAGCCCATCTCGCCAAAGCGCAATGGGTTCCCGCGTGTATCGCGGGGGATGACAGCCGCGCCGGTTCCATCCCTGTGGAGTGACTATCGGCAGGGGTTCCAACGAACTAGATAGGGCGAAGGGCCTATTGGTCGGCGGGTCTCAGTTGAGTTCGAGAGCGATGAGCGGATCGGTCCACTCGGTGCCGAGTGCGTGCGCCACTGCTTCATTGGTGAGTTTGCCTGCAGCGGTGTTCACACCCCCAACGAGTTCTGGCATCGCGTCGAATGCGCTGTCCAGGCCGCTTGCGAGCGCTCGCACATAGGGGAGTGTCGCGTTCGACAGCGCGCGCGAGGACGTATGGGGAACGGACCCGGGGATATTGCCGACAGCGTAGTGGACGACCCCATCAACGACGTAGGTCGGCTCGTGATGCGTGGTCTCCTTGCTCGTCTCGAAACAGCCGCCTTGATCAATCGAGATGTCGACGAGTACGGACCCCGGCCGCATCGCAGCAACCATCTCGCGGTCCATGACCGTGGGTGCCTTGTCTCCAGCTACCAGTACGGCCCCTACGACGAGGTCGGCCCTGGATGTCCACTCGCTGACGGAGTGTCGTGTCGAGTAGTCCGTGACCACCCGAGATCCCCACCGTGCTTGCACACGTTCGAGGGCATCGACGTTCACGTCGAGCACCGTCACTCGAGCACCCATCCCAACCGCAACGTCAATGGCATTGACACCTGATGCGCCGGCACCGATGACAACGACGAGACCCGGCGGAACACCAGCGTGGCCACCGAGCAGCACACCCATTCCTCCATAAGGGGCCATGAGGTAGAACGCACCGACCTGGGTCGATAGCCGACCGGCGATGTGGCTCATGGGGGCGAGCAGCGGAAGGCCGTCGCCGGTGTCGACTGTCTCGTAGGCAATGGCTGTTGCACCGGACTCGCGGAGCCCTTCCTCGACCGCGGGGTACGCAGCGAGGTGGAGATACGTGAAGAGGATGTGATCGGGCCGCAGCATCGCGATCTCCGCGGTCTGTGGCTCCTTCACATGGACGATCAGTGTTGACTCGTCGAACACATCCTGGGCAGTGTCGAGGATCACTGCGCCCACATCGAGGAAGTCTGCATCGGATGCCCCTGCGCCATCACCGGCGCCACTTTGGATGAAGACGCTGTTGCCCCTCCGGACAAGGTCAGCGGCTGCTCCCGGAAGGATCGCGACCCTTCGTTCATCCGGCTTGATCTCTGTGACAACGCCGATGTTCATCTGTGCTCCGTTCTGGGTGGCAATCGCCATCATGTTTCGGTGCGGAAGTCTAGTGTGGGCCAACCCACGACCTTGGTCGTAGCAAGCACACTCAAACGGTCGATCGAAATGGCAAGGAGCTTCACATGAGCAGAGTCGTCAGAGCCGCAGTCCTCCAAACCGAGTGGACCGGAGACAAGGAGTCGATGATCGAGCTCCATGAGAAGTACGCGAGAGAGGCAGCCGCTGACGGTGTCCGGGTGATCTGTTTCCAGGAGCTCTTCTACGGTCCGTACTTCTGCCAGGTGCAGGACATCGAGTATTACGAGTACGCCGAGGGAATCCCCGACGGTCCGACGACGAAACGATTCCAGGAACTTGCCAAGGAGCTCAACATGGTCATGGTCCTCCCCATGTATGAGAAGGAGATGGCCGGTTTCCTTTACAACACTGCCGCGGTGATCGACGCTGATGGCACCTACCTCGGGAAGTATCGCAAACACCACATTCCCCACGTTTCGGGGTTTTGGGAGAAGTTCTACTTCCGTCCCGGAAACCAGGGCTTTCCAG
>JAUVQC010000027.1 GCA_030598305.1 Actinomycetes bacterium | reverse complement strand
CTCACGGACGAAGGCGATGATCGCGGTGATGTCGTCGTCGCTGAGTCCATCCACCCGCTCCATGTTCCCGAATCTCCAGTGGTGTTGTCGGGAACCGACCCGGATCGCGACGACGAATGCCTCGTCACCGTGGTGATTCGGTTCGTACACGACCGAGAGATGAGAGGGGCCCTTGTCCGTGCCCCTGAGGTCGGTGCCGTGGCACGACGCACACTTCGCCTGGTACAACGGATCGCCCGTGGCGACGAGGTCTGCATCCTGGACCGGTAGTCCTGTCTCGGGATCCTCTGATGCGCCACCACAGGCGGTAAGGAGTACTACCAGCAGAGAGGCCATGGCCAGGGGGCGGAGGTGTGGCATGCGACGAGCATACCGATACACGATCCCCGATATCATGTCCTGGTGCCACTCATTGATCCACAGTCCTCGGGTATACCGCAAGCCAATGAACAAGCCAGCCTCTTGAGGCTCTTTGGCGACATCGATGACCTGCTCCCTCTCTGGATCGCCGAGCCATATGTCGATCTTGCTCCCACCATCGTCGAAGCCCTCGAGGAGCGTGCAACCACCGGTTGGTACGGATATGAGACGCGACCAGAGTCGGTCCTTTCCTCGTTCTGGGAGTGGTCAGAGACTCGCCATGGCTGGAGAAGCCGGGATCTGCGCACTGTCGTGAGCCCGAGCATCGGGACGTCGATCGGTGTCGTGGTGGAGACGGTGACCGACGAGGGGGATGGGGTGATCCTGCAACCGCCCGTATTCACCGATTTCAAGCCGCTCGTCACAAAGATGCATCGCAAGGTCGCCCGGAACTCGCTCGAGCTCTCTGATGGTCGCTACGTCATGGACCTCGATGACCTCGAATCGAAGGCTATGGACCCGGACACGAAGATGATGATCCTGTGCAACCCACACAATCCGGTCGGGCGTGTCTGGGCCGACGAGGAACTCAGAGCCGTCGCCGAGATCTGTGCTCGCAATGATGTGTTCGTACTTGCAGATGAGATCCATGCCGACATCGTCCTCTCCGGGCACTCGTTCACACCTTTCGCGACAGCCGCTGTTGGGACGGGAGTCCGCTGGGCTGCCACCCATGGTCCGATAAAGACGTTCGGCTTGGCCGGTGTTGTCGACTCACTCATTGTGACGGACGATGACGACATCGCAGATGCGTTCGAGACCCGCAGCTCGCAGCTACATCTGACACGCAACAACGTGTTCGGCATTGCTGCCTTCGAAGCCGGGTACCGAACCGGCGGCCCGTGGCTCGACGGACTCATCGACCTACTCGCCGAGAACTATCGACTGCTTCGCGAAGGGCTGCCCGACGGTGTACAAGTCGTCGAACCCGAGGGCACCTACCTCGCGTGGCTTGACTTCAGACAGCTCGGCATGGATGTGCCCGAGCTCACGAGATGGCTTCCGGAGAAGGCAGGACTCGCTCTGAGTCCTGGGCACTGGTTCGGTCGCGAAGGCGCAGGGTTCGCCCGGATGACGGTGGCTGTAGCTCCCGACATCATTGAAGCCGCGATCGCCAGGCTTACGACTGCGCTTCAGGACTGACGAAACACCGACAGTTCGGGTGGCCGCTTTGTCTGGTAGGGGTTGCCCTATGTGACGGTCAGGCACATCCTCGGCGCGTCCCTCGCGTCGGAAGGTGGATATGAGCAATAACCCCAAGGACCGAAAGACATCGCGCCAGAAGCCTTCCTCGGTCGACTCCCCCTGGCCGAAACGTCTCGCATGGGCGACAGGCGCGTTCGTTGTGCTCGGCCTGTCCGCGATCGTCCTGCTCAGCCAGCCGGAGCTTCGAGGTGTTCCCGATGGAACCCAGACGCTCGCCGTTGGGGATCCTCAACACGTCGAGGGAGAGATCCACGACGATGGCGAGGTGCCTGCCGGAGGAGCCCATTCTGAGATCTGGCAGAACTGTGGGTTCTATGGCGAGGAGATCCAATCGGAGAACGCCGTGCACTCACTTGAGCATGGTGCAGTATGGATCGCATTCGACCCGGGTCTATCCGGTGACGACATCCAGTCGCTCCGCGGGTTCGTGAGTCGAAGTGAGAAGGTACTCGTTTCACCCGTTCCCGGCCAGGCCGCCCCGATCATCGCCACAGCATGGGGAACGCAACTTGAGCTTGATGACCCGTCCGACTCCCGACTGGGCCAGTTCGTCAATGAGTTCTCCGGTGCCAGTAGTGCTCCCGAGCCGGGCGGTGCTTGCTCGGGCGGTGTGGGTCACCCGGAGTTCTAGCGCGAGAGAAGCTCAACCACCTCGGCGTCGGATGTTTGGGTGAAGTCGTCGTACCACGCACCAACAGCCATGAAGTTCCGGGGCGTGAGCACACTGACCACATCGTCGGCCACCCTCTTCAGTCTTCGGACCACGTCCGGAGGGGCCACGCCCACAGCAACGATTATCTTTGCCGGCCCGGCACTCCTGAGTGCCTCGACCGCAGCGCGCATCGTGGCCCCGGTGGCTGTGCCGTCATCAACAACGATGACGGTCCTGCCAGCGATCTCGACGAGACCTCGATCTCCTCGGTACGCCTCTTCCCGTCGACGCAGCTCAAGCGTCTGTTCGGATCGAACACGCTCGATCGCACGCTCGTCGATCCCCGCGCTGTGGATGACGTCGTTGTTGAGAACCTCGATCCCCCCGGACGCGATGGCACCAAAGGCAACCTCGGCGTAGCCGGGAACGCCGAGCTTGCGAACGACGAGTATGTCGAGCTGCAGGCCGAGTGTTGTTGCAACTGCTGCAGCAACAGGGACACCACCGCGGGGCAGGCCAAGCACGATCGCGTCGGGTTCGTTCTCGTACTCGCTCAGCAGGGCACCAAGTCGTTGCCCCGCATCGACTCGATCTCGAAACCGATCTCTCCTCATACCCCCATTGTCGCAAACTCAGGGTTCATGGCAACCAGATCCGCACGTTCTCGTCCGAATGACGGTCGCTGGAGAGCTTCGTCACAGAGGCGACACTTCCCTGTCGGTTCCCAAGTGTGTGACGTTGCACCATGAAAAGGAGCCATCATGTGTCGTCTCTACGGATTCCTCGCAACCGAACCGACCCGTCTCGAGTGCAGCCTCGTCTCTGCCCAGAATGCACTACAGGTCCAAAGCGACCGCGATGGACGTGGAGTTCGCAATGCCGATGGATGGGGAATTGCGCACTGGGTGGGAGATGATCGGGAGGTCATCAAGAGCAGGATGCCGGCGTTTGCCGATGACCAATTCGCCGACATAGCATCGAGCATCTGGTCCGAATCAGCCATTGCGCATGTGCGGGCAGCAACTGTGGGTGGAGTGTCTGAGGACAACACGCACCCTTTCACATTCGGAACATGGGCCTTTGCGCACAATGGCACGATTCCGGCGTTCGAACATGTGGCGACGAGACTCGATATCGGCCCGTACGGCCCACCGGACGGCGAAACCGACAGTGAGCTCGCCTTCCTATGGATACTGAACCGCATGCATGAGTATGGGCTCGACGCCCATGAACCGGCTGATGGCCTCGAGCCTGTCATTGACCTCCTGGCGGATTCCGTGCTCGAACTCGTCGATCTATCCGTGCGGTCCGGCGCGACCACCCAACCCAAGCTCAATTTCCTGTTGAGCGATGGGAAGCATCTTGTGGCGAGCCGGTGGGGCAACTCTCTCTTCTGGACACACAGGCGGGGTGTCAGGGACTGTGCTGTCTGTGGCACATCGCACTGTCCGTCTGCCGACGATGACTACCGATCCGTGGTCGTGGCCTCAGAACCGATTACCGATGAGACGTGGATGGAGGTTCCCGAAGCGAGCGTGCTCGGTGTGCAGCCCGGTGCCCACACGCTTCGGCGGGACCTTCTTCGGACGACCGTCTAGTCAGTCGGTCGCAGCGAAGTTCCTGGGGTCGAGATGTCGATAGGCACCGGTGCGCAGGTGGCACGAGGCGAGATGGTTCTCATCGTCCTCTGATGGCAGCAGTTCTGGTTGCTCAACGTCACAGATCCCTTCCTGAGCTATCGGACACCGCGGATGGAAGTAGCAGCCCGATGGAGGATCGACGGGGGAGGGGACCTCGCCCTGGAGAATCGTCCGGTTCCTTGGCCGGTCCGGGTCAGGGATCGGGATCGCTGAGAGCAGCGCTTCGGTGTACGGATGAAGTGGGTCCGAGTACAGCCGTTCTCGCTCGGTGATCTCGACGATGCGCCCGAGGTACATGACCGCAACCCTGTCAGAGACATGCTCGACAACGGCAAGATTGTGAGCAACGAATAGCAGCGTGAGATCGAGTTCGGATTGCAGTTCCTTGAGTAGATTCAGCACCTGCGCCTGAACCGAAACGTCCAGAGCGGATACAGGCTCATCGGCAACGACGAAGTCTGGTTTCAGGATCAGCGCTCGTGCGAGTCCGATGCGTTGTCGCTGACCTCCTGAGAATTCATGTGGGTAGCGGCCAGCGTGACTCGCTTGGAGCCCGACGAGTTCCAGCATCTCCTTCACTCGCTCCTGGCGTTCGTCCTTGCTCGAAACACCATGGAGCTTGAGGCCTTCTGATATCGAGTTCCCGACCTGTGTCCGCGGGTCAAGAGATGAATACGGATCCTGGAACACGATCTGGGCCTTGCTACGGAACGGCTTGAGGTCCTTCCCCTTGAGATGCGTGATATCTGTTCCTTCGAAGATGATCCGACCCGAGGTTGGCTCGAGAAGTCGCACGAGCATTCGGCCGAGCGTCGTCTTGCCACAGCCGGACTCACCTACAAGGCCCACGGTCTCGCCTCGGCTGATCGTCAGATCTACACCCGCAACAGCATTCACGGTGGCAACCTCACGCTGGAGTATTCCACCGCGGACAGGGAACTCCTTGACGAGATTCTCCATGACAACGAGGGGTTCAGGCATCTTGAGTCTCCGGGTTTCTGAGCCAGCATCGCACCTCATGTCCTGGTGAGATAGCAAGGAGCTCAGGCTCCTGTTCGAGGCAGATGCCGAGATCGTTCTCGACCCGTGCCACGCACCGGGCGGCGAATCGACAACCCTGCGGCAGGTCGATGAGCGAGGGAACAACGCCAGGGATCGTTGCGAGCTCGTCCTTGGGCGCCCCGAGCACGGGGATCGATGCTAAAAGGCCCTGTGTGTACGGGTGCTGCGGATCGTTGAACAGCGTGCTGACATCCGTCTCTTCGACGATCTCGCCTGCATACATCACGGCCACGCGGTCAGCCATCTCTGCGATGACGCCGAGGTCGTGCGTGATCAGAATCACGGCCGTTTTTGACTCCTCCTGAAGACCTCTGATCAGGTCAAGGATCTGGGCTTGGATCGTCACATCGAGGGCGGTGGTTGGTTCATCTGCGATGAGGAGCTCTGGCTCACAGGACAGTGCCATGGCGATCATCACGCGCTGCGCCATGCCACCCGAAAGCTCGTGTGGATAGGCCCTGGACCGTGATTCAGGATCCGGGATGCCAACATTCGAAAGGCTTTCAACGACCCTCTCCTGCTCAACGTCCTTGGACCAGTCCCTGTGCAGTTTGAATACTTCCTTGATCTGGAGCCCGGCGCGCTGGACCGGGTTGAGGGCAGATCCAGGTTGCTGGAAGATCATCGACATGTGCTCGCCCCTGAGCGACCGCACTTCTCTGGCGCTCATGTCGGCCAGGTTGCGCCCGTTGAAGAAGATCTCTCCAGCAACGACCTCCCCGGGTTTGGGGACAAGGCTCATGATCGACAGCGACATGACCGACTTTCCGCATCCGGACTCGCCCACGATGCCGAGCACCTCCCCGCGATCGACATGCAGGTCGACGCTATCGACGGCCTTGACGATGCCATCTCGCGTGTCAAAGTGTGTCTTGAGGCCCTTGATCTCGAGCAGCACCTCGCCCGCCCGGCCTCGCTCGCTACTTGAAGGATCGGGTACGAACGCGTCCTTGTGCGCCTCGGGCATCGTCACTTGTTCAACGCTGGGTCGAGGGCGTCGCGGAGGCCGTCACCCATGAGGTTGAAGCCGAGGACGGTGATCATGATCGCGAGGCCGGGGAAGAACACGAGATGGGGCGAGGTGAACACGTTGTTCCGTTCGTTGGCAAGCATGGAGCCCCACTCGGCTAGGGGAGGCTGGGCGCCGAGCCCGAGGAATGAGAGACCTGCAGCCTCGAGGATCGCGGTTGCAACACCCAATGTGGCGAGTACGACAAGCGGAGTGAGGGCGTTCGGCACAACCCGACGTATGAGGATCTGGCGTGCGGATGCTCCAAGCGCAAGGGAGGCCGCGACGTAGTCCGTCTCCTTGATCGAAAGGACCTGTGCCCTCATGATGCGTGCGTAAGCCGGAATCGAGACAATCGCGATAGCGATCAGCGCGTTCCTCAGGCCCGGTCCGAGAACAGCCACGATGGCGATCGCGAGCAGGAGTGAAGGGAAGCCGAGGACGACATCCATGATCCTCATGATGACATTGTCCAGCCACCCCCCGACGTATCCAGCGACTGCTCCGAGGAAGCTTCCGGTGAAGAGAGCGATTGTTACCGTGAAGATTCCGAGCGTGAGGCTGACGCGCGCCCCGAACACGATCCTCGAGAACTCATCGCGAACGTTCGCATCGGTTCCCAGGATGTGCTGTGGCTGCTCCGGATCACATCCGAGCAGGTGGACACACGGCTTCTCGCGTGGTCCGACGTCCTCCTTGCCGATGAGTACCTCATTCGGCGGGTAGGGGGAGATGAGAGGGGCGAATATGGCAACGAGGACAAGGAACAGCACGATCGTCAGCCCGATCATGCCAGACGTCCTGCCCCGGAACCGCTTCAGGGTGAGTGACCACTGGCTTGACGGCTGCTCGGTCAGCAGGTTGGCGTCCTGTGCAGCGGCTTCAAGGATCTCGACGGTTTTCTTTGTGTTCATGGTTCTACTTCTGTCTGATGCGCGGATCGAGGAAACCATACGAGAGATCGACGAAGAGGTTCACGATCACATAGATGCCAGCGACGATCACCGTGAAGCCCTGGACCACCGGATAGTCCCTGCCGGTGATCGCGTCGAAGAGCGCCGTTCCGATACCTGCGAGCCTGAACACGGTCTCGGTGAGTACGGCACCGCCAAGGAGTAGGCCGAGTTGGAGTCCGATGATCGTGACGACTGGTAGGAGCGAGTTTCTGAGCGCGTGCCGGGTCACGACCCGCCCCTCCTTGGCACCCTTGGCGCGCGCCGTACGGATGTAGTCCTTGTTCATCGCTTCAAGGAGCGAACTTCGCGTGATTCGAGCGATGATCGCAAGGGGGATCGTCGCGAGGGCGACGGCCGGAAGGATCATGTGGCGGACCGCATCCCAGAAAATGCTCCACTGCGCTGTAATGAACGTGTTGAAGATGTAATGGTTGGCGATGTACTCGTTGAACCTCGCCCACGTGCTGCCTTCAGTGAGATTCCAGCCCCATGCCTCGTAGTACGGAACGGGGAAGACGCCGGCGGATAATCGGCCGCCGGGAGGAAGTGAGAACGGGGTGTCCTTGAGAATGACGGCAAAGAAGTAGGCGAGCATCAGCCCGAGCCAGAAGACGGGCATGGACACGCCGATGTTGGCGAATGCCATGGTTCCGCTGTCCACGATCGTGTTGTGCTTGCGAGCGGCGAGTATCCCCAGGGGGATGCCGAAGACGACAGAGATGGTCAATGCGGACAGTGCCAGCTCGGTGGTGAGGGGAAGTCGCTCGATAAGGAGCTGTGCGACGGGTCGGGAGAAGCGAATCGAATCACCGAGGTTGAAGGTGAGCACGTTCTTGATGTAGATGCCCAGCTGGACAAAGACGGGTTCATTCAGGCCATTCGCCTCATTGAATCGGTCGCATGCCTCCTCTGTGGCCCGCTCCCCAAGCATCGAGGTGCACGGATCACCAGGGATCGCTCGGAGCAACAGGAACACGACGACCATGATCCCGAAGAGCACTGGGATGGCGAGCAGTGTGCGACGTGTGATGAAGCTGAGCATGGGTGCCTAGGTAGAAATGGTAGAGAGCGGGGGAGGCGCAGGATGCGCCTCCCCCACAATCAGGTTGGTCGCTGGTTAGCCCTCTGCGTTGATCAGGCCGTTCCAGAGATAGTCGTAGTACTCGAACGCACCGGTGTTTCCGGTGTGCAGCGGGTTGGCTGCGTCGAGTCCGGCTGCGAACGATGCAATGACATCGTTGGCGTCGAACGTCGAACCGTCGTGGAACACAACACCTTGGCGGAGCGAGCAGGTCCATGCCGACAGGTCGGCATTCGCCTCACAGGCAGTCGCAAGCTGCGGCTGCACCTCGCCGGTGGTCGTGTACGAGTACAGGGCTTCTACGACCTGTCCACATGCACGTAGGGATTCGCCGTCTGACTCGTCAGAGCAGTACAGCGAGATGGGCTCGTTGCCCTGGACGAACACGAGCGTGTCCGTGCCGTTGTCCCACAGGTTGAAGTTCGTGTGACCCCATGGCGGGGCGTACGAACCGTTCACGCTTGAAGTCGCTGCGTATGCGGCGCCTGCATGCGCGATCGGCACCATCGGAACGAGTTCCTTGATGGCGTTGTTCGCCTCTTCGTAGAGTGGGGCGGCTTCTGCCGCTGATGCGAGCTGGCTCGCCGTAAGCAGCGGATCGTAGATCGCGGCATGTCCTGCTCCGAACTGTGGGTTCCCTTCAGCGAAGTGGAAGTCCAAGAAGTTCGTTACGTGTGGGTAGTCACCGGTCCACCCAAGCAGGTGGATCCCGTCACAGGTTCCCGCTGAGGAACACTGCTGGATGAAGTCGGCTGACTCCATGACAACGACGTCTGCATCGATACCGAGGTTCTCCTTGAGCTGAGCCTGGATGTCAGCTGCAACGTTGCCTGGCGTTGGCAGGTAGCCACGGGTCACGTCACGGTAGAAGATCTTCGTCTCGAATCCATCAGCGAACCCTGCGGCGGCGAGGAGTTCCTTGCCTGCGGCCGGATCGAATTCGTACCACGAATCGCCCTCACAACCGTTCTCAACGGAGCACGGCGTGAAGTGGCTGGCGGTCTCGGACCCCGGCGGGTAGAACGTGTCGACGATCCGCTGACGATCGATACCCAAGGCGATTGCCTTGCGAACGTCGACGTTGTCGAATGGCGGGAAGATGTCCGTGAATCCCATGTAGAAGATGTTCGGCTCTGGCTTGTCGAGCAACGTCAGATTGGCGTCGTCTTCAACTGTTGCGTAATCCTCAGGTCCGGGGAACGTCATTCCGTCAGCGTTTCCGCTCTGCAGCTCAATCAAACGACCGGAGCTCTCCGTCGCCCACTTCAGCACGAAGGTGCTGTGTGTCGGCTTGGTGCCGTAGTAGTCGTCGTTGCGGGCGTATACAACAGAGTCGCCTCTGACCCACTCCTGCAGACTGTACGGACCGGTACCGATCGGGTTGTCGAGCGGTGCACCGCCGGTTGCCTCGAGATGCTCTGCCGGCTGGATGCCGAATACGCCGAACGCGATCTGGGCGAGGAACGCAGGGTGCGGTCCACAGAGTGTGAACTCGACCGTGAATTCATCGGTTGCCTCGATCTTGTTGACGCGGCCGCCGTAGTCACACCCGCCCGCATCGATGCTGTTGCCCACAAAGGCAGGATCCGGGGCGCTCGTGACTGGTGGCGCTGTTGTATCAGTGCCCCCAGCGGTCGTTGTGGTCTCTCCGCCCGATGCTTCCGTCGTATCCGTTGTGCTGCCCGAACAGGCCGCGACCACGAGTGCGAACGCAAGAACGAGGACGATCCACGTTGTTTTTCGTCTCATCTATATGCCTCCAATTGTTCTCCCTGAACCCACGACCTCCGTCGCCGAGTCTCAGGTACGCCTCACGCTAGCCGATGCACGTGACCCGTGGGCCGAAAGCAGCGATTGGCGTCTCCTGTATTCTGTTCCCATGGAACTCACACCTGAACTCATCAACTCCGTCACATGGAAGATCCCCAACGCGCTTGCATTGGTCGGGTCGCGAGCAGGGGACGAGTGGAACGCGATGACGACCTCGTGGATCACCCAGGTCGCCCAGGAGCCGATCCTGATCGGCATCGGTGTTGACAAGGCAGCAGTGACACATCGGCTCATCACCGACGGTGGATCGTTCACCGTGAACCTCTGGGACTCGGACAACACGCGGCCGTTCGTGAAATTCTCGAAGCCAGCGACCAGGGATGGCATGGCTCTCAACGGGTGGCCGATCACCGAGGGTGAGACCGGAGCCCCCGTGTTCGATGATGCGATAGCGTGGATGGAATGCACCGTCACCCAGGCGGTCG
>JAUVQC010000021.1 GCA_030598305.1 Actinomycetes bacterium | reverse complement strand
CGGATCTGCCAAGTGGCAGCACAAGATCGAGGTTGATGTGTGGGCGCGCAATGACGTGGGTCGCGATCACTTCGCCAACCTTCTCACTGCCTCGTATGCCAGCGTCGACCGCGGCCTTGACTGCTGCAACGTCGCCTCGAACGATCGCGGTCACGTAGCCCCCACCGGTCTCTTCGTAGCTCACGAGTTCCACCTTGGCGGCCTTCACCATCGCGTCGCTGGCTTCGACCATTGCGGCAAAGCTCCTGCACTCGATCATTCCCAGTGCGTCTGACATCGTTCCTCCTGTGTAGTGATTCTTGACTCTTGAGTTCTAGTTCTTGGTTCTGCCATCGACACCCTCGAGCGCGGCGATCGCGGCCTTCCAGCCGACGTCCATGTCGGCCTCCTCGCCACCGAGGTAGATACGTCCGACCGCGCCGATCGCCCGCACCTCAAGGATGTTGATGTTCGCAGCCTTCTCCGCCTCATTCGCGGCAAGCGCGGCGTACGCTGCCGGCGCACACTCCATCACGTACAGGGTCTGGCCCGGGATGATCATCTGACCATGACGGGTCCGGTTGATCAACTGCGCATGGTGATCCTCGATCCGGCGAATCAGCTGGGACGAGAGAATCTCTGGCTTGAGCCGGTCCTCAACGGTGAGCTCCATCGCGTCAAGGATCGCCTCGCCTGCGGCTCGTGTTTCTGCCTGATGAGGTGAGTGGACCTCAAGCATGCCGTAGACACGTTCGATGATCTGCATTGCCGGGGTGACACTCGTGGCTTTGAGCGCAATATCGGTGAGCCTGTTGATCTCGATGCCCGGAGCAACCTCAACCCACAACGAAGATTCGCCAGCGAGGGGAAGAAATCCTTTCGAGATCGTGCCGATGAACGCGGCGTGCTGAGGTTGGAGGCTGTCGAGGAATGCGAACGATCGAAGTTCAATACCGTTCGCCATTGCCGTCTCCTTCGACTCCGCCGACGATCTGAACTCCCGCCGATGCACCGATACGGGTTGCACCGGCTGCGATCATGTCCTCGACATCTTCTGCTGTCCTCACTCCACCGGATGCTTTCACGCCCATGTCGGGACCGATGGTCTCACGCATCAGCGCAACGTCGTACACGGTTGCTCCCCCGCCACCGAATCCCGTAGATGTCTTCACGAAATCGGCGTGGGCGCGCTTTGCCAGGCTGGAAGCTATGACCTTCTCCTCATCGGTGAGGAGGGCGGTTTCGAGTATCACTTTCGTGATCGCTCCGGCTTCATGGGCTGCGTCAACGACTCGCTCGATATCCTTGAGCACAACGTCGTTCTGACCCGACTTGAGGGCACCGACGTTGAGCACCATGTCGACCTCCCTTGCGCCGTCGCGCAGTGCCTTACGGGTCTCGGCGGCCTTCACATCCGCGGTCATCGCCCCGAGTGGGAACCCGATAACGGTGCATACCTTGACGTCCGAGCCGCGTAACTTCTCCGCCGAACGTTTGACCCAGTAGGGATTGATGCACACCGAGGCGAACCCATTGGCCACAGCCTCTTCGCACAGCGTGTCGATCTCGTCCTGGGTTGCATCCGGGCGAAGCAACGTGTGGTCGATGTACTTGGCGAGGTCGAGCGGCACATCCCCTGCGTCTCCGTGGAAAGAGACACGGTCGGCACCGTTGGCGACCACCTCACGCAACTTCGTCGGGTTGGCACAGATATCGGCGCGCTCTGCAAGCGCCGCCAACACCTCTCGGGTTACGAGCTCGACGAGCTGCTCTCTCGATACGTCCTGAGTTGTCATGTAGCGATCTCCGTCATGGCCTTGTCGTCGAGCGCGTCGATCTTTGCGACCCGCCTCGCATGCCTGCCCTCACCGTAGGAGGTCGAGATGAACTCCTCAGTGATCTGCCAAGCAAGGGCATCGCCTGTGAGCCCTGCACCGAGCGTAAGCACGTTGGCGTGGTTGTGTTCTCGAGCGTTGCGTGCTGTCGAGAGGTCGTAGCAAAGGGCAGCACGGACGCCGGGGATCTTGTTGGCTGCCATTGCAGATCCGATACCTGCTCCATCGACGATCACGCCGATATCTGCCTCACCGGATGCGATCTTGCGGGCAACGTCAGCGGCGATGTCCGGATAGTCGACCGCTTCGGCGGAATCCGTTCCACAGTCGATGACCTCGAGACCCTTCTCAGACAACCTGAAGGCGAGCCGCTCCTTGAGTGCGAACCCCCCGTGGTCCCCTCCAACAGCCACCGTCCGCGGTTCGGCCGCTGGTACGTCCCGGGTCTCGGCGCCAGATTCATGACTCTCGGCCTCAAAGAGGCCGTCCACGATGCCGCGTACGATGGCTCGTACGTCTCGTTCGATGTTCGGGTCGCGTGCGGTCATCCCAGGATCTCCGTTGGTCCCGACATCCTAGTGCTCTGACCAGGAGCGTTCGTGGTCAGATCGCTCGCTCCACGCGGTTTCGTTCACCGATAGGATGCCGCGTGATGGACAGAACAACTCGTTGGGAGACCGAAGCGATCCGCAAGCGACCGATGCCGAGCGGTCGTCAGTCCTCAGTCGTCAGTCCTCAGTCCTCAAAGAATTGGGTGACTCTGCGAGAGGCGGAGGCCGAGACCGGCATTCCGGTCAACACGCTGCGAAAGTGGATTCGCAAGGCAGACCTCCCTTCCTATCTCGAGGCCGACGGCGACCTCGCCCTCCGCATGGTCGACCTGGACGCCGTGGTCGCGAGGGCCAAGGAACTCGGTCGAGATCTCGTCCCCCCTTCAGGGCGGACAGGCGAGCCTGCGAGCCAGGGGGGCGTGCAAGCCGGCGAGCCCGAAGACCCACCGACCGGAACCATGATCGTCCCGATCGATGCGTGGAACAAGATGCTCAATCAGCTGGGGAACCTCCACGAGGCTGGCCAACAGCTTGCTGAGGCCCGCGAGCGTGCAGCGAAAGCTGAGACCGAGTCAAAGTTCCTGCGGCAACAGTTGGCAGACACCAGAGATCAGAAGGCAGAAGACCCAGGACGGGAGCCCGACATCGCAGATCAGGCTTCCGGGAGCGAGCCAGAGGCGAGCATCCCGACCACTGGGAGCGCGGCGCGGGCGAGCGTTCCGACGACCGCGTACTGGCGGTATCTCACGAGCGGGTGGCGGGATCGGAAGAAACGCCGCGGCTAGCCAATCGGTAGCCCCACCACAGCAACGTGATCCCGATCGCAAGCGACACCGCAAGCGCAGAGGATTCACCAAGGGCGGTCAGGCTCCCTCCGAACGCCGGAACCAGCACGCCACCGACAATGAGCAGGTTGCCGTACGCCAACTGCCGGTTCGCTCTCCATGACCGGCCTGCGGAAACCACGGCGAAGCCGACTATCACGATCGTCGCTACTGCTCCCGAGATCGCTGCAAACAGCCTCGGGCCTGGCAACGTCAGCGCGTCGATCATGAATGTGAAATCGAACACCTCGCTCCCCTCCGGCACACCTTGGGCTGGCAGCGGCGCAACGAACGGAGCCAGGAATGTCGAAAAGAACCCGAATACGAGCCAGAGACTGACGGGAGAAAGGACACGTCGCGCAACCGATTCGCGCCAGAGAGCGACGGAGCCAACGGCGAGCAACGTGATGTTCGCTATCGCACCCAGGTAGTAGAAGATCCTGAAGCTGAACGACGTCCAGCCGAAGGCCAACCCGAAAGCGAGGGCCCACGTAGCGGTGGCGTAGGCACCGAACGCGATCGTCCAGATCTCGGCGTGAAGGCGCTTTCGGCCACGCCACGAGATCAGCAACTCAAACGCGAACGCGGTGGCTATTGCGGCACCGATGATCGCGAGCGTGACTTCCATCGATAGGACGGTAGACCGACCACGGATCGGCCGGGGCCCTCTACGGACCTGCCCGCGATAATCTGTCAGCGTGGGAGAGACTGCACTAACTGCTTTGGGCGTCGGACATGCATACGGCGACGTCGTTGCGCTGCACTCCCTTGACGTACAGGTCCCGCGAGGGCGCACCGGACTCGTCGGCGCGAACGGGGCGGGCAAGTCGACGCTCATCAAGATCCTCCTCGGCATCCTCACACCAACGACAGGCACAGCAACGACGCTCGGCATGGACACCAGGCGCGAGACCATTGATATCCGCAGCGTTGTTGGCTACATGCCAGAGGGTCCGTGTCTCCCCCTTGACCAAACGGCTGCCGACTTCCTTATCTATGCAGCGGGAACGGCTGGCCTTCCCAAGAGGGCGGCACGCCAGCGGGCATCGGACGTACTCAGCCTTGTTGGCCTGGACGAGGAACGGTTCCGCTACCTCGGGGACTTCTCGACAGGGATGAAACAGAGAGCGAAGCTCGCCCAAGCGATCGTGCACGATCCCGAGCTCGTATTCCTTGACGAACCGACCGCAGGGCTTGATCCCTCTGGAAGAGAAGAGATGCTTGACCTCATTGAGCGCCTCGGCAGCTTCGGCATCGATGTGATCGTGTCGTCCCATGTGCTGCGTGACATCGAGCGCACATGTGACTGGGTGGTCATGCTCGACAGGGGCACGCTGCTCCATGCAGGTCCGATCGGGTCCGAACGGACCGAGGGAGCGGTGCATCTCGAGTTGATCGACGACCCGCAGCCTGTTGAGGCAGCGCTCGTGCAAGCAGGGGCAACCGTCACGAAGCAGAACCGGGTTCTACAGGTCTCGACCGAAATCGGAGACGTGTACGACATCATTCGAGATGCGATCACGGCAACGGGGGCATCGATCAGGAAGCTCGATGCGTCCGGCGGATCGCTCGAAGACATGTTCTTCCACCACGGAGAAGGCCAATGACCGACCAGGCCGGCGCCGTCTACGACCTCGGATACGAACCGTTCGATGGCGAACGGAAGGGGAGGTCCGGTGCGCGCAAGGCGGTCTATCTCGATGGAGTCAGGCGCGTGCTCGGACTTCGGCGAAAGGCCAGACGCAAGGTCATGCCATGGGCGTTGCTGTTCATCGCCATTGTTCCCTCGATTGTCGCCGTCGGTGTCTCGTTCATCATTCCGGCGGGTGCAGCGGACAGCATCGATCTCGCCTCACAGAACTCAGAGTTTTTCGCGCTCGCAGGGACAATGACCTTGCTCTTCTCGGCGCTCGCCGCGCCCGAGCTCCTGGTACCTGACCGCAAGGACGGCGTCCTCTCGATGCTCTCTTCGAGACCCCTTACGCCGGCTGACTATCTCGGCTCTCGGTTTGCAAGCCTCGCCACGGTCGTGGGCGCGTTCATGATCATCCCCCAGCTCGTCCTGTACTTCGGACAGGCTGCCTCGGACGCGGACGGGTTCTTCCGTGGGCTCCTCAATGCCGCTGACACGCTTCCCAAGATCGTCGCCGTGGCTGGCATATTCACGATTGCGTATGTGCCCCTCGGCTTCGTGATCGCAAGCTTGTCAAACCGGAAAGCTATTGCCACGGCGAGCTACCTCGCGGTGATGATCGCTCTCAGTGCGTTCGCAGAGGCGATCGTCAGAGAGTCTGACATCACCGGAGGCCGGTGGATGGCACTGCTCGCTCCGATCAACACAGCCGACGCCGGGAACGTGTGGATCTTCGGTGGCTCGAATCCTGACTCGCTGCTTGATGCAGCAGAGATCAGCCCGGCCCTCGGAATAGTCGCGCTCCTCGTGATCGGTGCCGCGCTGTCCATGTTCTCACTCCACAGATATCGGAGGTTGATGTGACCGCCGACCCAGCATTTGTCGAGCATCCGACCATCGAGGTGGAGACCGCTTCGAAATGGTTCGGACAGAAAGTCGCTGTCTCGAATCTCTCATGCTCGTTCGGTCCTGGAGTCACAGGTCTCCTTGGTCCGAACGGAGCGGGAAAGACAACCCTGCTACGCATGCTCACGGGGCTCACCACGACGTCGAATGGATCTGTTCGCGTGCTCGGCGAGGACCCGAAACGTACAGCGAAGGTCTTCGACAGAGTGGCCCTCGTTCCGGACGAGGACGCGGTGTATGGGGACATGACAGCGCGCAGGTTCGTGCGATATGCCGCACAACTCTCGAAGGCAGACAGTTCGCTGGAGAAGGTCGAGCGCACACTCGATGAGGTCGCGATACTCGATGCGGCCGACAGACCCATGGCTGGCTACTCCAAGGGCATGCGGCAACGGGCCAAGGTCGCAGCGGCGCTTGTGACTGACCCTGAAGTGCTGATCCTCGACGAGCCACTCAATGGGACCGACCCGGTCCAGCGTGCCCATCTGATCGATCTGTTCAGACAGATCGGCGACCGCGGACGGACCGTCATCGTCTCCTCCCATGTCCTGGAGGAAGTGGAGAGAGTGTCAGAACGTGTCATCGCGATTGTCGATGGCAGGCTCGCGGCTGCAGGCTCGGTTGATGCCATACGAGCCGCGATGTACGACATCCCATATGTCGTGAGAATCGACACGGACAAGCCGCGGACGCTTGGAGCAGCGCTGTTCACAAGCAGCGTCGTTGACACCGTCGAGGCAACCGAAACCGCTGTTGAAGTTCGGACCAGAGACCTCGTGTTGCTCGGTTCTCAGGCACCGAAATTCGCCGCAGACCTTGGTGCACATCTGACCGGGTTCCATCCCCAGGACGCCTCCCTCGAGTCTGTGTTCCGATATCTCGTGGAGCGACGGTGACACCAGTACTCGCGCTCTTCACCGTATCGATTCGGCAAGCCCTGCCGAAGCGGCGCACTCTGATGCTCGCCCTCCTCGAACTCGCACCTGCTGGCATCTATCTCATCGCGACGACCAGTCGCACAGAAGCGTTCGCGCTCCAAGGGGCGATCGAGGTTGGCGCGGCCACTCTCTTTGCGCTCGTGCTCCCCGTCGTGTCGATCGTCGTCGCGGCAGGCGTGCTCGGAACTGAACGACGAGACCAGACGTTGAGCTTCATCGCGCTACGACCGATCCCGCGGTATGGCATCGCGAGCGCGAAGGTTCTTGCGGCAGTTGTCGCTGCATTCGCCCTGAACGCCGTCGGAGCGATCGCTCTTGCCAGCGCCCATGCGGTCCGCTTCAGCGACCCGCAACTCTTCGTCGGACTCGTCCTCGGCGCACTCATAGCAACCGCGGCGTACGCGGCGATTTATGTGCCGCTCGGATTCCTCACCGATCGCGCCGTGATCATCGGAATGGCATACCTGCTGGTGTTCGAAAACGGCATTGTTAGAGCCCTTCCGGCGCTCGCAACGATGTCTCCGTGGCGTCTCGGGGCCGCGACTCTCGCTGATTTGACGCCCGAAGCCGCCCTGTACCTGCGTGAAGCCACGGGAAACCTCGAACTCAGCGCATCCCAGGCCACGCTCACGATGCTGATATTCGTCGTCACCGGAATTGCAGTCACATCGATCCTGCTGCGAACCCGCGACCTCGCCTAACCCCCGCCCACAACCCAGGGTTGCCGAACCGGTATATGCCGCAGGCAGCCCACAGAAACCGGCCTCGACACGTCCACAACCCTGGGTTCGCGTGCTGGTGGGGTAGCGTGGCGGCGTGCAGACATTCATGAAGAAGCTCGGACGGGGCGACGTTGGGGCGGCGGCAATACTCGTTGCGGGCGGCATCATGCTGTCGAGGCTCCTTGGCATCATCCGCGACATGATCTTTGCGTGGATGCTTGGCGCCGACGGCATCACGGATGTCTACGTCGCCGCATTCCGTATCCCGGACTTCGCCAACTATCTCCTGGCAGGCGGCTTCCTCACGATCACCTTCATCCCGATCTTCGCCAGGTACATGGCAGACGACGACGAAGATGCCGGCTGGGTGGGTTTCACCGCGATCATCCGCTGGCTCGCGATCGGGATTGCCGCTCTCATCGCGATCGCGTGGATCGCGACCCCATCACTGATCGCTTGGCTCTTCCCGGACTTCACCCCGGACCAGATCGACTCGACGATCCAACTCACCCGGATCGTGCTCCCTGCCCAGTTCGCCTTCGTCGTCGGCGCGATGTTCGCTGCGGTCCAGTACGCCAAGGGCGTGTTCACCATCCCGACCCTTGCACCGATCATCTACAACCTCGGCATCATCGCTGGTGGAGTCCTGTGGTTGGTAGTCACCGGGGAGCCAGACCCGGCCGGGTTCATCTGGGGAGCACTCGTCGGCGCGTTCATCGGCAACTTTGCGATCCAGATCTGGGGAGCGAAACGGGTGGGCATGAAGCTCACCATGTCAGCACCGTGGAAGCACCCAGCGGTCATCGCGTACGTCGTGATCGCGATTCCGCTCATGCTCGGACAGTCGGTCGTGGCTCTTGACGAGCTCTTCATGTCCGTGTTCGGGAGCATGGTCGGCGAAGGCGCCCAGACCCATCTTCAGTTCGCACGCCGAACGATGTTCGTTCCCATCGGTGTGATCGCCCAGGCCGCGGCGGTCGCTGCCTATCCGACACTCGCACGCCTCTTCGCCGAGGGGAAGCGAGCCGAGCTGCTCTCGACTGTCGACAAGGCAATGCGCTACGTCATCGTGCTGTCGATCGGAGCCGCTGGGATCGTTGCCGCGACATCGGTCCCAGTGATCCGTGTGCTGTTCGAGCGGGGATCCTTCACATCCGATGACACGTCCGCTGCTGCCTCTGCGCTCTTCATGTACGCCTTCGGGATCCCCGTGTGGGGAGCACTCCAGATCATCACCCGAGCGTTCTATGCCAAGAGGGAGATGTGGACGCCTGTCATCGTCGGAACCGCGATCACGATCCTCGCTGTTCCGCTGTACTTCGTCATGCACGAAGCCTTTGGGATCGAAGGCGTCGCGATCACGTCAGTCATCACCCTCGGCACCTACACGGCCGTCCTGATGGGCGTGTGGTACAAACCAGCCGATGCACGAGCCGGACTCCGCCCGATGCTCGCGGGTGCGGGGAGAGCAATCCCCCTCGCGATTCCCGCAGCCTTCGCTGCTGGGGCGGTTGCATGGGCCATCTCGACGGGGATCCAAGGTTCTGCGACGATCTCAGCGATCATCGCATTGGTTGCCGGTGCTGCCGTGTACGTCGGCGTGGTCATCGGACTCGGCAGCGTCCTGCATGACTGGCTATCCACAAGTGGGACGAAGAACTAGGTCGGTGGGTAGACACCCATGCCCTTTGCCTTTTCGGTCTGCCAGAACACATCAGAGATCTCATCGATCAGGTCGACCATGCCCTGGGACACTGCTGGGTCCATCGTCTTCTTGGCATCACTGGCGGCCCTGATGGCTCGCCAGAACAAGTCGTGGAGTTGGGGAAACTGCTCGACGTGCTCGTCGGTGAAGAAGTCGGTCCACAACACCGAGAGATGATGCTTCACGAGCTCGGCACGTTCTTCCTTGATGGAGATCGCGCGGGCACGGAAGACCTCGTCGTCGGACGCCTCGTACTTTTGTGCAATCCTGAGGCACGACATCGCCTCGATCTTCGCCTGAGCAGGGTCATAGACGCCACAGAACAGGTCGCAATGGGCATTCGCCACGTAATTGGGCCGCAGAATGCGTTCGATCAGATTCACCGGAACCTCCGTCGATCGGGTGTAGCGTGCACACTACAGATGGCTGTAACCGTGCGGAACGGTGTTCGGTCCGACAGACGAACGACAAGGAGCGAGAGTGCGCAAACGGGGGATCATCGCCGCATCGATCGGCGTGACGCTGCTCGCAGCAGCAGCGGCGCGAGGCGTCGTGCGTCGCTTCGAGATCAGGGAAGCGTCCATGGAACCGGCTCTCGAATCTGGCGATTGGGTGGTGGCAAAGCGTCGGAGCGGTCCACTTCAGCGTGGCGACATCGTCGTACTCGACGACCCCACGGGAACCGGTATGAACCTTGTGAAACGGGTCATCGGCGTACCTGGCGAGACAATCGGAATCGAGGCGGGGAGGGTGATGGTCAACGGTGCCGTACTCGCCGACCGCTGGGCCAACGGCGTCACCGAGCCGGATGGGGAGTGGAAGATTCCCGACGACCATGTCTGGGTGCTCGGGGACAACAGGCCACTCTCACGATCCGATGGCAGGCTGTTCGGTCCCCTCCCTGTTGAAGCCATTCACTGGCAGGTGGTTGCGCGCTACTGGCCATCCACCCGCAGCGGCATGGTGGCATAGCCAGCGATCCCCGCAGGTCGTGTCTAGTGCTCGTGCTGAGCCGAAAATGACGACGTGGTCGATTTGCCGCGATATGTGGCGGTTGATACTGTATCCAAGCCGGCAAAAGGGGCGCGTGGCACGACTTGTTGCCGCCCCGTATCCCGGCAAGGGCCGACGTTGAACAAGAAAAAGGGGCAGGCTGTGTTGTCAACATCTCTCAAGGGTCATCGTGGTTTGGCGATTGCCGTGGCATTTGCCATCGCAACTGCAATCTTCACCTTCGCCATCACCACACCGGAGCCAGCAAACGCTGCGTATCCCGGTGGGAACGGGTGGATCGTGTTCGAAGAGGACAACGACCTTTGGGTCGTCGCCGCTGACGGTTTGACGTCACCGATCAATCTCACCTCCTCCGTTTCAACAAACTATGCCGACCCGTCGTTCTCACCGGACGGAACTCAGGTCGCGTTCTCATCGGATCAGGGTGGTGCCGGTGCGAACATTCGGATCGCAGACTTCAATGATGCAACTCCGAGCCTCGCCGCGTCGATCGCAGTCACGAGTGGTGGCAGGGATGGCGAACCATCCTGGTCGCCGGACGGGGCAAACATCGTCTTCGAGCGGAGCGTGACATGGAGCGTATCGGCAGGAACAGCAACGTCGGCTGACGCAACCGGCGTCACCCTCACCGATACCGCAGCCACATTCATCACCGACGGTGTCGCTGTCGGAGATAAGGTCGAGAACACGACGCAGGGATGGACAGGGACGGTCTCATCGGTCGATAGCGAGACTGTACTGACGGTGACGCCTCCTGGCGTTCTGCCGTGGGTGGTCGATGACGTCTACGACATCACAAGGACCAAGCGTGTGGTGTACAAGGTGACGGCAGTCGCCAGCGGTACGGAAGCCGCTCTCTCCACAGAGGTTGTCAATCCGACGTTCAACGATTCCAACCCGGTGTGGTCACCGCT
>JAUVQC010000077.1 GCA_030598305.1 Actinomycetes bacterium | reverse complement strand
GGAGCTGGCGACATCCTGCCGACGGCCCTGACACTCCTCATCATCGGCGTCCCCCTCTGGTGGAGGTACTGGTCAACAGTGCAGCGCTATCGACGCTCGGACCCTGTTGGCGAGCTCCACTCGATCACGCGGCGAATCTATATCGTCGGACTCTTCGGTATCGCAGGAGTGGTCTCCGTCATCAGCCTCATCGTCATCGTGTTCGTGGTTGTCGAGGATGTCCTCGACGGCAACCTCGGCTCGACCACGGTCGATGACTCGGCGATTGCAGTCTCCCTGCTGGTAACTGCCGGTGCACTTGCGTGGTATCACTTCGCCGTGTTCCGCGAGGATCGAGCCGACCTCGAGATCGCTCCCGGCAAGCCACCGTCAACAATCGACGTACCGGTAGTGGAGACAGTCCCGCGAGGTTCCCTTGAGGTGAAACTTGACGCACTGTTCGACACCGGACAGGAACAGGTGATCGTTGTGAGGCATCGCGACGGATACGAGATTCTTCCACACGACGAATAAGTCTGGTTTTCGACGGCCGGGGATCTACTCGGTCAGGAACCTTTCGACAGCCGCCATTGTCCGCCAGTACACGTCTTCGAGAAGGATGTGCGAGAACTCGCCGTTTCGTCCGATGCTGTATAGCCCATCAATACCGCTGCCCTCGGCGAATCGTTGCCGATCGACCTCGTAGTCGTTGAGCAGCACCGGGTACGCAACCGGCGTCCTGAGGACAGCAACGCCAAGGAATCGTTCTCTGACATCGGGCACGTATCGCTCCAGGCCCGCGAGCGTGAGCTCGGCGAGCTCCTCGTCACTCAGCGTCCACGTGGCATCGCCAACCTCACAGCCATAGTCGGCGGTCAGGATCGTCTTGCCCTCGGGCGCGAGCCACGGCATTGATACGGTCGATTCCGAGATCCGAAAGAAGGGGGTGTCCCGGTCGGGAAACCAATTCGTTGTCGTTTCCAACAGGTGTCGCCCCTCAAGTTGAAGGTTGACGAACACCATCGGTCGATATCGAAACCGGCGAAGGTAGTCGAGTGAAGCGTCGCCGGACACAAGCCTCGGCAACACATGCACCGGAGCAGTCGAGAACACGGCATCAACATCCCACTCCCGATCATTCGATCGGATCGCGACGACGCGGCCACTCTCAACGGTCACCGAGTCAACCGGTGACTCGAGACGGATGGTGTCGCCGGCCTCTTCAACAAGTTTGTCGATCAGAGTCCCCAGGCCGTTGTCCGGGTAGACGTGCCATACCCGTGCGGACTGCGGAAGCTCCCCGCTGTACCCGATGGCCACGGCTCTGCCGGTCACCCGAGCAGCGGCAACAAGCCAAGCCGTCTCCACCAACCCGCCCTGGATCTTGTCCGCCGTGATGGAAGCAAGATCATCCACCGACTCTCCTGACCACCCCCGGATGAGCGGCTCGACAATTTCGTCCGTGAGCACGTCGCCATACTCACCCCGGAAGACGTCTCCTGCGTTCTTTGGGGTGGTCTTGTGACGCGTCACGCGGGCGCGAATGGCACTCCACGCAAAGCGCGGGTTCATAGAGAGTCCATATGGGTACGAATACGTTCTGCCACCGATGTACACAGCCTCGCCGTGTTTCTTGACGGTGGTGCACTTATCGCCGATACCGAGCGCCGCGGCAAGGCGATTCGTGATGAAATGGGCACCAAAGTCGTAACTGAACCCGTCATCGTCCTTGAAGGACGTGGCGAGACCCCCAACGTTGTCTGTGCTTTCGAACACCATGACGTCCGCGCCGCGCCGGCGCAGTTCTCCAGCGGCGACAAGGCCTGAGAACCCAGCTCCGATGATTGCCACGCGTTTGTTCAATCCTGGGCCCCTTTTATGGTCCTCGACCATGCAATGGTGTGGACCCTACTCTTGTGTCCTCGCCATGTGCTTCCCAGGCAGATGCGCAATGAACCGAAGGCGGTGGGTGTTATCTCAACAAGCCGTGATCAGCGACGCCCTGTTGAGGTGCTCGCATTGGTCGGACTCCTCGCTGTCCTCCTGGCCCCATTGATATGGTTCGAGTATCTCCCGACGGAGGACGGTCCGGCGCACAGCGCATTGGCGACGGTGGTCTCTTCGCTCCTTGGATCAACCAATGCTGCCATTGAGCACTTCTACGTTCTCGATGTCTTCCCGAATCCGAATCTGCTTGGTACGGCGTCACTTGTTGGGCTCCAAGCGTTCGTCGGCACGATGGCCGCTGAGAAGATCCTGATGGCCGGAATCGTCGTGGGTCTCGCGGTTTCCGTTCACTACGCGCTACGAGGCATCAGCCGCGACGCCACGATCCTCGGTCTACTCGCCGTTCCGCTTGGCCTCGGACTCGTGTCGCATTTCGGCTTCTACAACTTCATGGTTGGCCTGATCCTCTTCGTCATCACGATCGGTTTCTGGCATAGAAATTTCGGGTCGATCGAGACCGTGCGTGCGCGAGATGTGGGTGCGCTCGGCCTCTTGCTGTTCCTGACATATCTTGGCCACCTGCTCCCCTTCGTCGTTGCGATCTTCGTCATCGGCATCGCATCTCTCGCCTCAGCACTCGCAGAGGAACGAGGTCGCGACGAGAATTCGCGACGCACCGTCGCCTCCGAATTCTGGCGAACCATCCGGCCCGTGCTTCTTGCCGCTCTTCCCTCACTCTTCCTTCTCGCGATCTACGTCGCTCGTTCCGAAGGTGGCGGGGCGAGTGGGAGTCCCGATCTCCTCAGGAGGCTTGTTCGGTTCGGTTCGTTCGGCGAGTTGTTCGTCGTGTTCACCAGAAGCGAGTCCTTGTTCTCGATCCTGATCGCCGCAGCGACCGCAGTGTCCTTTGTCGTCGCCATGAAACAGCGACGTCGGGAGGGCTGGAAGCTGACGAGCAGCGATGGCTACCTCGGGGCGGTTGTCATCCTCGCTGCAACGTTCCTCCTCATCCCGAGCGCCATTGCGGGCGGCTCCGCGGTTCCCGAGCGAATGGCCATGTTCACGTTCATCGTCGCCCTGTTCTGGCTGGCCCACTTTCGGTACGAGCGGTGGCTCCGAATCACGATCATCGCCGTCTCGGTCGTTGCGACCATCGGCCTGATTGGGATCCGGTGGCCGGCATATCAGGGATACGATCGCGACCTCGACGAGTACGTGTCAGGGACAAGACAGGTCGCTGCGGGATCAGCGGTTCTGCCGCTCTTTCTGATCGAGCACGACTCGGGACTCGGGGGCGCAACGGCCGCGTACAAGGTGCGGCCACTGATCGAAGCCGGTAGCTACGTGACGCCGCTCAGCGCAGCGGTGAACCTCAACCACCTCCATGCCGAGTACACCTACTCGGTTGCTCAATTCAAGCCGGATCTCAACGCGAGGCTGCTCATCGGTGTCCCAAAGGGAACCGCCGAACCCATATACGCGGTACCACCCAGCGTCAACATCGCAGGTTTTGAGGAACAGACTGGCGAGACTGTCGACTACGTGCTGGTTTGGGGCCGTCGGTACGCCACGGCGGAAACTCTGGAGGATCCAGCAGCGATCGAGCTCCTCGAAGTCCTTGAACGGGATTATGGAATCGTGTTCGTGTCCTCGGACCGCGGCCTCATGGAAGTCTTCGCCCGCTCGAGATAGCGCCACGATCCCGGTGGTACCGTGTATCCACGATCACCGAAGAGGACGCATGACGACGACTGTGAAGGAACTTGCAGACATGTCCCTGCCTGATCCCGCAGGGACGACTCATCGACTCGGCGATCTCTGGTCAGAGAACCCACACGTTCTGCTGTTCCTCAGGCACTTCGGTTGACTTACCTGTCGCGAGCGGGCCGGTCAGGTTCGCGATAGATACGCCGAATTGACGGCGACAGGTTCCGGTGTAACCGCGATCGGCACAGGCGGGCGACACTACGCAAAGGCATTCATCGAGGATGAGGCTGTGCCATTCCAGGTCCTTCTCGACGAAGATGGAGAAGCTGCCGACGTGATCATCCTGAACAGTCTTGGAGCGGCATCGCTGATGAGGCCGGACGCATGGGTGGCGGGAGTACGCTCTGTCGTCGGCGGCAATCGGCAACGCAAGCTCGGGGCTCGGCCCACCCAGCTTGGGGCGACCCTCGTGATCGGCCCGGGGGATGAGCTCCTCTATGTCGACAAAGAGGCATACGCAGGTGACCACGCCGATATTGACGAAGTGGTCACTGTTCTCGAACAGGCGTCCGCCGGCAAAACTTAGGAAGGGGCGGACACGATCTTGTACACCGACCCTGCGAACGAGATGACATACATCTCTCCGAGGCCATCCTCAGCAAATGCAACGGTCGTGCTCACCGGACCAAGGGACGAAGTCCAATCCCGCTGATCTTGCACGCTTGTACCGACCATTCGGAACGAGCGAACCCAGGACGAGAAGAAATCGGCGTAGAAGTACGTACCGCCAAGATTCGGTATGGCTCCTCCTCGGTACACATGGCCACCGATGACCGAACGACCCTCTGCACCGGTTGCATACACAACAGCGGGTGCTCTCAGTCCAGCCTTGTTGCAGCCGACGCTCGGGCTGAAGCACGCGTTCCCCTCCGTTGTGTTCCACCCAAAGTTGAGCCCTCCAACACCTGCCGGCCCGACCGAGATCTCCTCCCACGAGCTCTGTCCGACATCACCGAGGTACAGATCGCCCGTAGCGCTATCTATCGATGACCGGAATGGGTTGCGGACTCCGGTGGCCCACACCTCGAGGGCGCCGTTCGATCCGTTGTACGGATTACCGGGCGGTATTCCGTACGGCACTCCCCCATCGATGTCGATCCGGAGAATGGCGCCAAGCCATGAATGCGGGTTCTGCGCATTTCCGTCCGGGTCGCCCTGTTTTCCGCCGTCGCCGAACGGAATGTACAGGTAGCCATCTGTTCCGAATGAGATCGACCCCCCGTTGTGGTTGCATTGCGGCTGGTTGAGGGTCAGGATCGTACGAACAGGCAATTCGTCGGCGATGTCCGAAGCTGGCGTGGCGTGGTATTCGACGATCCGACTCTGGATGGATCCACCATTCGGTCCCGTGTAGTGGACAAAGAAGCGACCATTCGTGCCGTAGTCGGGATGGAACGCGAGACCCAGCAGGCCACCTTCGCCACAGGTCGAGACATCACCAACGGTGAGGAATGGCAGCGGACTGACCGAACCGTTCTTCAGGATCCGGATCGTCCCGGACCGCTCCGCGATGAACAGCCGTGCGTCGCCGGGTGGCGAAGCGGCAGCCATTGGGGTGTCGAGACCCGTAGCCACTTCAACCAACGCAAGCTCCGGAATGGCGGGGATATCGCCCCAGGCGCCAGCTACCGGAAGCATTGAACTGCTGCCATAGCTGAACTGGTCATCGGCGTTGCCCTGTGTATTCGTGAACTTCAGATAGAAAGTCGACTGGGACGGTCTGAACACGCCGGGAGTGTCGGTACCGTCGTCCGTCCAGTCGCCACCGACGAAGAAGTCACCCGGATTACCGAAGAAGAATTCGAACTCAGCGTTGCCCTGTGTGTGGCTGTTGCGGAAGTACATGAGGCCCGAGGTTGCACGGTAGAGGCCGATCGTGTCAGATCCGTCGTTGTCAAAGTCTCCCGTGAATGGGACATCCCCTGGGTTTCCGAAGTAGTAGTCGATGTCAGCAGCTCCAAGACCTGAATCTTGACTTCCGAGCTCATTGATGATGAACACGCGGCTTTCGGAGGGTCGATACACAGAGACCGTGTCACATCCGTCGCCATTGAAGTCACCGGCAATGGGGAGATCACCGGGGTTGCCAAAGAAGAACGACACGTTGGCATTGCCCTGATCGTTGGTGTTGCGCAGATACACGTAGCCATCGGACTGTCGGTAGAGGCCAGGCGTATCGACACCGTCGCAATCCCAGTCACCAGCGAAGGGGAGGTCTCCCGGATTGCCGAAATAGAACTGATGTGTGGCACCATCGTCTGCTCGTAGCGACCAGATACCGGTTACTGGATCAACGAGTCCGACGGCATCCTCGGCTGCTGATGCACGCTCAATGCTGAATGCCGATACGACGACGATCATGGCCAGCACCACGAGCGAATGGATTCCGATGCGTCTGATGCGTTTCTCGACAGGTCGCGCAGTGATGTTGGGCCTCCGCGGTGTGCAGAGGCAAGGTAGCGCATCACCGGCCCACCGAGGTGCATCTGGCGCACTGGTCGTACACTTGCCGAACCCAACTCCGGAGCCGTCCATTGACTGACCAGACCGAGACTGTTGCCGCACGGCAGTGGGGCCGCCGGATCGCCGCCGGCGTGACGGTCATGCTCATCGGTGTTGGTGTGCTGGTTGCGACGTCCGACAGCGTTGATATTCCGTTCACACATGTGAAGAACGCATGGTCCGTCGGTATCGCCACAGGCTCGTCACCGCTTGAGCCAGTCATCAGCCAGAACAACCCGATCTTCTCCAAGCACAACATCGCCGGCTCAGACGTTCTCGGCGTGGCAGACCCGTTTCTCGTCGTCGATGGTGACACCTGGTACAT
>JAUVQC010000060.1 GCA_030598305.1 Actinomycetes bacterium | reverse complement strand
CAGAAGATCCCGACCTCCCAATCGAGAGCTGATGCAGTTGTAGCCAGGATCAGAACCGGGTATACCTCATCCAATCCGCCCTTGGAGGCCACGAGGGCCATTCGTTTGCGCTTCTTGCCGCTGGTCAAATCTGATGGGTTCTCTGCGGTGAATGTTCGTTCGCCTACGTCAGTCATGTTGGGTGACCTTTCGCTATGTCCTGCGGAACCAGAAGCGGTACTCGCCGTCGCCTGCGGTTTGTTTCAGGAGTGGGTTGCCGGTTTGCCGAGCCCACGCCTCCATATCGGGTGGTGCTCCGGGGTCGGTGGCAACCATCTCGAGGATCTGTCCCACTTCGAGCGACTTGATCGCCTTGGACGTCTTGACGACGGGCATGGGACAGAGGAGTCCGGAACAGTCGAGAAATTGGTCGGCGGTGATTTCGTCCATGCAACCTCCTCGTCGGGCGGGAGGCTGCCCTCGGACGAACCGATCAGGCGGCCCCCCGACACATGCGCCTTTGCGCATATCTCGATGTCATTATGCTTTCTGAAATCGATTCGCGCAAACGGTCTTGAGCCTTCCCCTTGGCCAATGCACCGAGCCGTGCCATAGTGAGGCCATGTCCGAGATCCGAGAAGAGCTCTATCAACTCCACGCAAGCGTCTGCAAGGGCTTCGCAGACCCGAAGCGACTCATCCTCATCAATGCCCTGCGCGATGGGGAGCGATCAGTCACAGAACTGTGTGATATCACGCAAATCCAGCAGGCGAACGCGTCGCAACATCTCGCAATTCTCAAGTCAAAGGGCCTCGTGACGAGCCGTCGAGATGGTCAGCGTGTCTACTACAAGGTGACCTCACCCAAGATCAATGAAGCGCTCGATCTTCTCCTGGCAGTGATGGCAGAACAACTCACGATTCCAGCCATCTGACGCCCCGCCCCGTCCCTCTCCTACATATGCACATCGATGCATATGTCCTTTTCGTTCTGGCGTTAATGAGGCCGGTATACCGGCCTCATTAACGCCAGAATCGGGAGTCGAGTGTCAGCTGCGGAACTTCTCGCCTGACTGAGCGTGGTCTCTGATGATCTGGGCGGGAGCAAAGCGCTCCCCGAAGCGCCGTTCCAACGCTTCGAGCGTCTCGAGTACCACGTCGGCGCCCATTTGATCGATGGTCCAGAACGGACCACCGCGGAATGGCGGGAATCCGAGGCCGAAAACCGCCCCGATGTCGCCATCGCGAGCAGAACGGAGGATGCCCTCCTGGAGACACAGAGCGGCTTCGTTGATGAAGGCCATCGTGAGTCGTTCGGTCACGTCGAGCTTGGACACGGGTACACGGTCGCCAAGACCGAGAGCGTCGTACACGGTACGATCAACACCCCCGCGCTTGTCGTCGGTGTACTTGTAGAAGCCCCATCCGTTCTTACGCCCCATCCGATCGTCTTCAATCAGGCCGGCCATCATGTCTGGACCCTTCATCCGGTCGCCGAACGCTTCTTGGAGGATGACCGCCACATGGGCCCCGACGTCAATCCCGACCTCGTCGGTGAGGAGCAGTGGCCCGACAGGGAAGCCCCAGTCCTCCATCGCCATGTCGATCGCCTCGACTGATGCGCCCTCAGCCAGCAGGAACGCTGCCTCGTTCAGGTACGGACCAAGAAGGCGCGATGTGTAGAAACCGGTTCCATCGTTGACGACGATGACTGTCTTGCCCTGGTCCTTGCCGACCTGCACAGCAGTTGCCGTCACCCAGTCTGCTGTCTTGGCAGTCGTGATCACCTCCAGGAGGGGCATCTTTTCTACGGGGGAGAAGTAGTGCATACCAACGACGTTCTCAGGACGAACCGAGGCTTCCGCGATCTTGGTGATTGGAAGCGTCGAGGTATTCGACGCGAAGATCGCGTTCTCACCAATGGCCGTCTCGGTCTCCGCGATGATCCGCTTCTTGAGGTCGAGATCCTCGAACACCGCCTCGATCATGAGATCGGTATTCCCGAACCCGTCCCACGTTCTTGAACCCGTGACACGGTTGAGGATCTGGTCCACCTCGAATGGCGACATCCGCCTGCGTTTCGCTTGCTTGGAGACAACCCTGCTCACGTATACGAGGCCTCGGCCAACTCCGGCGTTGTCGATCTCCTTGATGCGGACGCTCTTGCCAGCCTTCAATGTGGAGACGGCTGCGATGCCGCCACCCATGAGTCCGCCACCGAGCACGGCGATGTTCCTGACATCAGCCGGCTTGACGTCCGAATCGATGCCCGAGTCGCTCTTGAGTTGGGTCGTGGCGAAGAAGATCGATTGGAGCGCCTTGGATTCCGGGGTCATGACCAGCTCGGCGAAGAACCGGATCTCAGCGGCAACGCCCGCGGCCCTGCCTTGCTCGGCACCGATCTTGACCGCTTCAAGGGCCCGCTTCGGAGCCGGATAGTGCCCCTTTGTTTCGGCCATCATGGTTTCGTAGGCCTTCTTCCACAGCACCTTGCGTCCCGCAGGGTTCTTCTCGAGCGCGAGCTTCTGAAGGTTGTCCGATGACACTTCGAGAGCGATGACAAACTCCTCGGGTTCGGCATCGATCGCTTCTGCTGCTCGTTCGTGGGCAACGTCGAGCAGCACCTCGGGTGGTGTGACTTCGTCGACAAGGCCCATCTTCTTCGCCTTGAAGTGGCGCACAGGCTTGCCGCCCATGATCATCTCAAGACCGGATGCGAGTCCGATGAGCTCTGGAAGCCGCTGCGTTCCTCCGGCGCCGGGGATGAGTCCGAGTTGCACCTCGGGCTGTCCGAGCTGGGTCCCGCTGGAATTCGAGCAGATCCTCGATGAGCATGTCAGAGCAAGTTCGAGTCCACCGCCGAGGCATGCCCCGTGAATAGCCGCAATGACCGGTTTGCCCCTGTTCTTGTGGAGTGCCTCGATACGGTCGAACACGCTGTGGAGTGCGGTCAGACCCTTGACAGCCTCCTGGGATGTCGTCATACCAGCGAACATGCGGATGTCTGCGCCGGCCAGGAAGTCGCGCTTCGCGGACCCGATGACCACGGCCCTGACATCCTCCTCCTCCAGACGGGAGACAACGTCGACGAGTTCGGTGATGAGATCCACGCCAAGCGTGTTCATGGACTCGTCCTTGCGGTCGATGAGAACCGTTGCGACACCGTCGTCGGTGAGGTCGAAGTGGAAGTTGTCGTAAGTCATCGGGTCACCTCTCCAGGACGACGGCTGCACCGATGCCGCCAGCTGCACACTGGGTCACGAGGGCGGTGCCGCCGCCTCGCCGTTCGAGTTCATTCGCCATGGTCATGATCTGGCGTGCGCCCGTCGCTGCGAACGGATGGCCAATCGATATCGACCCGCCGTAGATATTGAAGTTGTCCATGTCGATCTCACCGATCGCCTTCTTGCGTCCGAGGCGGTTGTTGGCGAATTCGTCGGACGCGAACGCCTGGATGTTCGACAGGGCTTGGGCGGCGAACGCCTCGTGCATGTCGACGACATCGATATCGGCGAGGGTCATACCCGCCTTGTCAAGCGCCAGTGGCGTTGCAAACGATGGCCCCATGAGGAGCTGCCAGTTCGGATCCAGTGCCGCAAAGGCGTACGACTTCAGATAGGCCTTTGGTTCATACCCGAGTGCTTTGGCGACTGACTCGTCCATCAGCAACAATGCCGATGCACCATCGGTGAGAGGTGACGCGTTTGCCGCGGTCACAGACCCGTACTTCTTGTCGAAGACAGGTCTGAGTCCGGCCAGTTTCTCGAGTGTCGAATCGGTTCGTGGGATGTTGTCTCGCTCGATGGTGTCCGTGAACTTCGGCGGCACCGGGTACGGCATCACCTCCTGGTCGAAGATGCCCGACTCCCAGGCTTCGATCGCGTTTGCGTGTGAGCGAACGGCGAATTCGTCCTGCGCCTCTCGGGTGATGCCGTTGGCTTTGGCCATGTCTTCGGCGCTGTGTCCCATGGTTTTCCCTGTCGATCGCTCAGCGATCGCCGGCGGGTTCGGAGCAAGGTCCTTGGGGCGCAGTTTCGAGAACGCCTTCAGCTTGGAGGGAGCATCCTTTGCTGCACTTGCCTGCATGAGGATCTCGACGAATCGGTCAGAATAGGTGATCGGTGGCATCGAGAGCGAGTCAGCTCCACCGGCGATGACGATGTCAGCATCACCGAGCAGGATCGACTTGGCCGCGTCTGTGAATGATTGCGTCGACGTCGCGCACGCCCGAGAAACGGAATAGGCGTCCACTGACTGTGGGAAGGGTCCGGCGAGTACGATTTCGCGAGCGATATTCGGTGCGCCGACGTCGACAACCACGGCTCCATACACAAGCTGGTCGATGGTCGCGGTGTCGATGCCGGATCGCTGGACGAGCTCGGCGACAACACTGCTTGCGAGGTCGAGTGTTGATTCCTTTCGGAAGACGGATCCAGACTTGACGAATGGCGTGCGAAGGCCGTCGACGATCGCGACGCGTCGCGCTTTCTTTGCGGGTGACATCAGCTGCCTCAGTTCTTGAGCGTTCACTCAAGATTGTAGGGCACCGCGCAGCCTGTCAGTCCACAACGACCGTCTTGAGATTCAGGAATTCGTACATGCCCACGTGAGAGAGCTCACGGCCGTAGCCCGATGCCTTGATACCTCCGAAGGGCAGTCGTGGGTCTGAGGCCACGAATGCGTTGACGAAGCACGTCCCTGCCTGGATGAGGTTTCGAGCGATGTGCTCGCCGCGCTCGATGTCGCTGGTGAACACGGCACCACCAAGCCCGAATGGTGTGTCGTTGGCGACTCGAATAGCTTCCTCTTCATCATCGAACGCAATGATGCTCGCCACCGGTCCGAACGTCTCCTCGTGGTAGGCCGGCATGCCCTTGGTGACATCGGAGAGGACCGTTGGTGGGTAGAAGGCACCCGGGCCGTCCGGCACGACACCACCGGTGATGAGCGTCGCACCGCCGTCGACCGATCGCACGACCTGGTCGTGTAGTTCATCGCGCAGGTCAGCTCGTGCCATCGGGCCGATCTCGGTTGCGTCGTCGAGCGGGTTGCCAATGGCGTAGGACTCCATGGCGACCACGAGCTTCGAGGTGAACTCGTCAATGATCGAGCTATGGACGATGAACCGTTTGGCGGCGATACACGATTGGCCACCGTTGAGAAGGCGGCCCCAGCTACAGGCCTTCACCGCAAGGTCGACGTCGGCATCGTGGAGGATGAGGTAAGGATCGGAGCCGCCAAGTTCAAGCACTGTCTTCTTGAGTTCCTGGCCCGCCTTGGCCGCGACCGACCGCCCAGCCGCGTCGGATCCGGTGAGCGTGACAGCGGCGATGTCCGGGTGTTCGATGATCTCGGCCACCCTGTGGGAGGGAACGATCACGGTGCGGAACAGGCCGAGGGGGAATCCGGCTTCGATGATCATGTCATCAATGACCAGTGCGCAGCCCGTTACGTTGGAGGCATGCTTGAGGATGCCGGCGTTGCCAGCCATGAGGGCCGGTGCTACGAATCGGATCACCTGCCAGAGCGGGAAGTTCCACGGCATGACCGCAAGAACCACACCGAGGGGTCGGTGCGCCACATAGCTCTTGGAGCGGTTCGCGTCGATGTGGGTATCGGCGAGGATCGTCCCGGCCTCATCGGCGTAGTAGCGGCATGCCCAAGCGCATTTGTCTACCTCGGCGCGCCCCTGGGCGACCGGCTTGCCCATCTCTCCCGCCATCAGGACGGCGAGTTCATCCCGGCGTTCCTCGAGGATGTCTGCCAGTCCAAGCATGCGCTCTGAGCGGTGTGCAATGGACGTCGTCTCCCAGGACTCCTGGAGTCGCGCGGCTATCTCAATTGCAGTAGCAACATCTTCTGGCGTGGTCTCTGGGTACGTTGCGATTCGCTTGCCCGTTGTCGGATCGATCGATTGCATCTCGCCATTGTGCCCCTAAAACGAGATGAGCCGCCCCATCGGGCGGCTCATCTCTCTGGTTTTGACTTCTGGCTGTCAAGTCTTCCGACTTTCGGCCTAGAAATCTGCTTCCTGGCGGAGTCCGAAGGCAGGATGGCGGAGGCGGCTCAGCGCCTGCTTCTCGAGCGAGCGAACCCTGGTCGGGCCGAGCTCGAGGTGCTTGCCTATCTCCTCGTGTGTCCGGGGCAGCCCATCTTCGAAGCCAACACGCTTCGAAAGGATGTACGCCTCACGGTCGGGGAGACGGTCTATCGCCTCGCGCAACGCATCGATCGTGGACAGACGCTCGGACTCTGCGACGGGATCGTCCTCATCATCATGGGCGACGAAGTCGCCGAGTACCGCACCGTCCTCACCGACGGGTGACTCGAGCGAGACCGAATCCGCAACGAGCTGGGCCTCAAGGACCTGGTCGAGCTTCAGACCGGACTCATCGGAGAGTTCTTGGGATGTCGGCTCACGACCGAGCTCGGAGAGCAAACGGTTGCGCGTCCCATTCAGTGTCAGGAGTGTGTCGTGGAGCGAGTTCGGGAGACGAACCGTGCGGGACTTTTCAGCAACGGCACGCTGCATCGCCTGACGGATCCACCACGTGGCGTACGTCGAGAACTTGAATCCCTTGCGCCAGTCGAACTTCTCGACTGCACGGATGAGTCCAAGGTTGCCCTCCTGGATGAGGTCAACGAACTCGATACCGTACTGGCTGCGGTAACGCTTGGCCTGTGAAACGACGAGACGAAGGTTTGCCTGTGCGAAGCGATCCTTTGCGACCTTGCCGTGTCGGGCAACACGCTGGAGCTTGACCTTCTCTGCGCCCTTGACGCGGCCTGCTTCGAGCTTCTCCTCGGCTTCCCTGCCGGATTCGATGGCTTGAGCGAGATCGACCTCGTCGTCAGCGGTGAGGAGTTCATGGTTGGCGATGTCACCAAGGTACGTGGTGAGGCTGTCGCCGACTTCTGTTGGTGCGTATGCGGTTCTTGCTGTCATGTTGTGAATTCCTTCACATAGTCCTGGTCCTCGGTACGCCGTTGTGATCGTGTCACGGGCGTTTCCAAAGGAGGGGCCTTCTTTGGCGTTTGATGTCTATGAGACGTTTGTGGGAGCTTCAGGGTTCCCGGCCACTCCGTGCCTTGGGCAACGAGAAATGGCGCGCGTCGTCATGGATCGGAGCCATCGTATACCAAATCGGAGTGTCTGCCTAGTCCTAATTCGACCCATCGGCCAGATCGCACTACTCGATCTGGATTCCCATGTGAATGATGAGCTCAGGCCGGTCGAGGATCGTGACGTCCTCATACGGATTCTCAGCAAAGAAGACCACATCGGCGACGTTTCCTGGACTCATCGAGCGGTCGCGGCCGACGTATTGGAATGCAGCCGTCGATGTTGCGATGGT
>JAUVQC010000130.1 GCA_030598305.1 Actinomycetes bacterium | reverse complement strand
GCGACCCCGGGTGCTGCCCCAACTGCGACACCCGGGGTCTCTAGTTCTGTGCGGTCCACCCGCGCCCTCATACAATAGCGTAGTCGCGGACTATGTGATTGTCCATTCTTCCGTCGGCTCGTCGTTGGCGGGGACCGGTAGCCTCAGCGTCCCCATGAACCTCAGGAATCTCGATAGACGACTTGTCACCATCCTTCTCATCGTGTTTGTTCAGATGGTGGGAGCTTCGCTGATCATCCCGATCGTTCCGTTGTTCGCCAAAAACGAGTTCGGCATGTCACCGACGATGATCACGCTGCTGATTTCGTCGTTTTATGCAGCTCAGTTCATCGGTGGTCCGATCCTTGGCCGGTGGAGCGACAAGATCGGACGCGTGCCCGTGCTCGTGATATCCCAGATCGGCACGGTGCTCTCGTTCATCATGTTTGGCATGGCGGGCGCTGTCTGGGTGCTGTTCGCCTCGAGGCTGCTTGACGGCCTGACCGGTGGCAACATTGTTGTGGCCCAGGCATACGTGACCGACATCACACCACGTGAGAAGCGTGCCCAAGCACTCGGTCTCGTATTCGCAGCGTTCGGTGTGGCGTTCTTTGTGGGTCCCGCCATTGGTGGATTGCTCGTTGGACTTGGCCCGAGGGTTCCCTACTTCATTGCGGCTGGTGCGGCGTTCATCGTCGTCCTATTGACGGTGTTCACGCTCGATGAGTCGATGACGGCCCAAGAGAGGTCTGAACATCAGGCAAGGGCAGGTCGCATGTCGATCGTGGCGGCACTCCGGGTGAAGCCGCTCGTGCTGGCCCTCGTCGTCGTCTTCGTCGCACAAGGCGCGCTCGGGATCGTGATGGCTACTTTCGCTTTGTTCGGTGAGGCTGTCCTGTTCAGTACGCGTCCGGAGCTTGGCGTCGGGATGTTGCTTGCGATCCTCGGATTGGCACAGGTCGTCACGCAGACGGCGATCCTTGGACGCGTGATCGACCGTTTTGGAGAGACACGTGTCATGGCGGCTGCGACAGTGGTCCGAACCGTGAGTCTCGGTCTGTTCGCCGTTGTGACGATGGTGTGGCTTGCAGGCGTCGGAGCTGCCCTCTTCGCGGTTGGATCGGGATTGCTCCTACCCACGCTGCAGGCGATCGCCACCAAATCGGTCGACGACTCGATGCGGGGTGGGGTGCTCGGCATCTACCAGTCGACGACAAGCCTGGCGATCATCATCTCGACGGCCGTGTCGGGACTCCTCTTCGCGATCAGCCCTCATGCCCCGTACATGGTGGCGTTTGGGCTATCGGCGTTATCGCTCGTTCCGGCCCTGCTGCTCACGCGGTACTACGGTCGACAAGAGAAGTTTGCTGCCGCATAGGAGGACACATGACGTCTATCGGGTTCGTGGGACTTGGAATCATGGGACGTGCCATGGCAATGAACCTCATCCGGTCAGGCCACGACACGGTGGTCTGGAATCGAACGACTTCGCGAGCCGACGAACTGGTTGAAGCCGGAGCGATACTTGCCGGGTCTCCGGGGGCAGTCGCCCAACAGTGTGACATCGTTATGGTATGTGTGTCCGACACGCCCGATGTCGAGGCCGTTGTCTTCGGCGGCGACGGCGTTGCATCCGGGCTCCGTCCCGCAGGGCTCGTCATCGATCACTCGACGATCTCGCCAGAGGCGACGAAGGAGTTCGCAGCGAGAGTTACTGATCACGGCGGTTACTGGCTCGACGCACCGATCTCTGGTGGATCCGAGGGTGCCGTCAAAGGAACACTCAGCATCATGATTGGTGGCGATATCGACCAGCTCGAGAGGGCAATGCCGTACCTTGAAGTGGTCGGTACGACCATTACGCACGTCGGCCCGACTGGTGCCGGTCAGCTGGTCAAGGCCGTGAATCAGATCCTTGTCGTTGTGAATCAGCTTGCGGTATCCGAGGCGCTTCTCCTTGCAGACGCCGGCGGTCTCGACCTCGAAGCAACGCTGGCTGCAGTTCAAGGTGGTGCGGCGGGATCGTGGATGCTATCGAACCGCGGGCCCCAGATGATCGAAAGGGACTGGGCACCGGGCTTCACCATCGATCTGCAACAGAAGGATCTTCGCCTAGTGCTCGATGCAGCGGATGATTTGGGTGTACCGGTACCGGGTACGGCCCTGGTCTTCCAGCTCTACCGGGCCCTCCAGAACCGAGGCCTTGGTTCTGAGGGAAACCATGCTCTAGTGAAGGCCCTCGAGGAGATGGCCGGGTTGGAGCTCGGATCTGATGTCTGACGATCGCGCTGTAGGTGTCGGGCCGCACATCCGTCCATGGCCGGACGATGATCGCTTTGACGCCGATCTGCTCGAGCACGGTGATTCGAGGAACGTTCTCGATGAGTACCGTTACTGGCGGCGCGAGGCCATCGTTTCTGACCTCGACACGAAGCGACACGAGTTCCATGTCGCGATCGAGAACTTTCAACACGACTTCAATATCGGGACCATCGTACGAAACGCAAATGCCTTCCTGGCGCACACTGTGCACATCGTTGGGAAGCGGCGGTGGAACAAACGCGGTGCCATGGTCACCGACAGGTACCAGCACATTGAGTATCACTCGTCCGTCGAAGGATTCGTATCCTGGTCCGCTGATGCTGGCATCCCGATCGTCGGCGTGGACATTCGTGACCGGTCCGCGCCGATTGAAGACACTCCCCTCCCAAAGCGATGTGTTCTGGTTCTCGGGCAGGAGGGCCCGGGGCTCTCCGATCCGATGGTTGCTGCGTGCAGCGAGCTTGTTCACATATCTCAGTTCGGTTCGACGAGATCGATCAACGTGGGTGTCGCGAGCGGCATCGCGATGCATACGTGGATACTCCAACATGGCAGGATTGGTCCATGACGAAACGGCAATGGCCGAGGTGGTCGGAGCTCGCTCCGCTGATGGCCCCGCAGCCCAAACAAGGGACGCGACGGCAACGACGCCTCGCGAGAGACGCCAGCATCGGTGATCTTCGTCGCCGGGCGAAGAAGAGAACGCCGACAGCCGTCTTCGACTATGTGGACGGCGCGGCAGACGATGAGATAAGCCTTGGCCGGTCGCGCAGGCTGTTCAGAGATCTCGAGTTCAGGCCCAACGTCCTGCGTGATGTCTCGCAAGCCGACACATCGACCACGATCCTCGGCCGCAGGTCTGGGCTCCCCTTCGGGTTCGCCCCTACAGGCTTCACGAGGATGATGCACCACGAAGGCGAGGCTGCTGTGGTACGGGTGGCGGAGCGCATGGACATTCCCTATGCACTTTCGACGATGGGTACGACTACACCGGAAGGTGTGGCCGCCGCAGCTCCAGATGCCGACAAGTGGTTCCAGTTGTACGTGTGGCGTGATCGAGAAGTCACATTCTCCCTTGTGCAGAGAGCCCTCGGTGTCGGCTTCTCAACCCTGGTGCTCACGGTTGACCTTCCGGTCGGTGGTGCACGCCTCAGGGATGTTCGTAACGGAATGACGATCCCTCCATCGGTTTCTGCCAAGACGGTTGTCGATGGCGCGATGCATCCGAATTGGTGGTTCAACTTCCTCACTACGGAGCCTCTGTCGTTCGTCTCTCTGGATTCGCTCGGAGGTACGGTTGCTGATTCCGCGGATCGCTTGTTCGACCCCGCGCTGAACTTCAAGGACGTCGAGTGGCTCCGCTCAGAGTGGGACGGTCCGATCGTCATCAAGGGGATCCAGTCGGTAGAGGACGCGCGCAGGGTCGTCGATCTCGGTGCTGATGCTGTGATCATCTCGAATCATGGCGGCAGACAACTCGATCGTTCGCCCATTCCGCTGCTGTTGATCCCTCCAGTCGTCGAAGAGGTTGGTGAAGAGGCTGAAGTGTTCCTGGACGGAGGCATCATGAACGGTGGTGACATCGTTGCCGCGGTCGCGCTCGGTGCGAAAGCTGCGTTCGTCGGGCGGGCGTATCTCTATGGGTTGATGGCCGGCGGAGAGGATGGCGTGCAGAGGGCGACGGACATACTCGCTGCCGACATCGAGAGAACGATGAAGCTACTCGGCGTAACATCCCTCGCCGATTTGCGCCCAAGCCACATTCGGCTGCCTCTCTAGGTCCGTCCGACCACGATAGGGAGCGCGAGCCGAGAACGAGTCCGTCGAGGCTCAGACCGCCTTGTGTTCGTCCAGTAGCCGTGTGCGTATGTCCGGCTCGAGTCTCTTGACTGCGTTGGTGATCGATTCGCGCGACAGGCTCGCGAGATGGTCCTCGACGAAAACCTCGACTGCGTACGGACGTCGAGCCGAGAGCTCGCGCATCGTCCATCCAATGGCTGTCTGGCAGAACCGACGGTCATCGTTGGCCAGTTCACCAGCTGTCGCGAGAAACTGATCATCGAACCCGGAGGAAGGTTCTGTGTGTGCAAGCAAGTTCACGAACCCGACCAGAGCGGAGCGCCTCGTCCACAATGTCCAAGAATCATGCCAGCCGAGGAGTGCGGCATGATCGGCTGGATCGCCCTCCTTCATGAGGCGGTTGAGAATCTTCACGCTGAACCAGTCACACGTGTTCCAGTCAT
>JAUVQC010000018.1 GCA_030598305.1 Actinomycetes bacterium | reverse complement strand
GAATGTGAACGGTTCGATCTCCTCGACTGCCTCGACGGTGAAGCCCTCGTTGACGAACGAGTTGACAAGCATCGGAACCTTCAGTCCGAAGCCGGTCCTCCCGAACGGGCCTTCGCGCGGTGGAAGACTGAGGAACCGCACCAACTCGATGAGGCCCGCCGTTTCTCGTGCAACGCCTCGTGCGAACGTGTCCTGGGCGTTCAGGAGGGGGGCAACGCCCGCATCAACAACCGCCAGGTGGTCGTCTGCGTCCGAGTGGTCGCCCTCGAACCGCGGGAGTGAGAAGTAGGAGTGCGTTGTGATGACGATCGATCCATCTTCTCGCAAGACAGTGTGCATCTGTCGAAGGATCCCGTCTACATCGACGGCGTCGCCCTCCATTGTCGGGAACTGGATGACCATCCGGGCAAGGATTACGTCAGCCGAAGCCTCCGGCAGGGCTTCGGCGATGCTGCCGGCATCGACGCCGGTCCTCCACTCGACCGAATCCGGCAGCAGAGATGGCCGCGGCGCATGCTGCTCAGGTGCCGTTGCTATAAGGCTCGAGGGACCGAGCGACCAGATGTATGCAGACAGGTCGCCAAGACCAGCCGAGTAGTCAATGACGTCGCGGCCCTCGACAAGGTCGTCGGGGAGCAGGTTCTCGCGCTGGTAGTAGACGAACCGCCGCATCGCCATCCAATCTCTGGCATGTTCCCACACATCAGCCGACCCGTTCTCGTGCATCTCGCAAGATTACAACATCGCGTGACGGCCCCGACCCCGCAGCGACCAGTCCCGAGACCCATAGGTCGGGATTTGCTCGAAGGAGTGCGTCACGCGCCTCGGCGGCCGCTCCGGTCCATGCTCAATCTCGACCAGATCCGGTACGACCAAAAGGTGAGGACCCGCACATACGGCACCCATGTTCGCCTGATCCGACCGCCCATATTGCCGGATATGGGCGGGCAGGAAGCGAGGGTTCTACTCCTGATCCGTCACCGAATTGTCGGCCCGTCGTTGCCCCCGGGCGGACGCCGCAGGAGGATGGGCTCGATCAGCATCGCTCCGGTTACGAGTAGCACCGCTCCCCAACCGAGCGGGTAGAAGATGGCAAGAGCGAGTGCGACCGCCATGCCTACAAGCTTCGCCGTGCGCCATGGAGGGGCGAAGACGGAATCCACCCACCGGGCCCGTACGACCAGTGAGATGAGCAGTCCGCCGAGTGCGGCGATCGCGACGCCGTCCATGGTTCATCTCCTCGAGCTTCGAGCGAGGTGCGACGATTGCAGATCGTCGTCACCGATGACGCAGGCTAACGCCGAAGCCCTTGCGGGCAGCACAACGTCATTGGCTACGGCCGAGATTCTGTCGGTCACGCCTGACGGCTGATACGGCTGACCGCACACATTGCCGGGTATGCGCTCCTGAGCGCTCCCGTGTCGAGGGCTAGCGGGTCCGTTGTCTGTGCCTGAGTGCTGGTGAGCAGGTAGATGCGGACTCGCCTGGCTGAGTCTGTCTAGGAGCGTGTTGAGCAGTGCCGTTGTCCAGGTCGGCGGTCAGGCGCTAAGCGCAAGAATGACGTTCCGCCACTCCTTGTGTTGCAGCGGCACAGCCGAAGCCGCAGCGCGTCGTGATGCCTGATCGTCGAGATGGGCGACGTGTATTGCTCAGCGCACTCCTGGTGCTGGATGCTCGGAAGTATGGCAATGGAGGGCCCGCCGTTGAGTGGGCCCTCCATCACTCGGGATCCCCATCCCGGTCGCTCTCTCTCGAATGCTGATCGCTCGTTGAGTACATGTTGTGACGTTCGGGATCCGATCTCGGTTGGCTTCAGACCTTGTTCTATGTCAGTGGCAGGCCAGGCACACCCACGTCGAACTTCAACACCGCCGGGCCCAGGCTGTCTGCAGGAGCCGGAGGGATCAGCGCATAGTTGACCATGAAGACGCTCTTCCGGTCACCCTTCCCGGTACCGAAAGCGATGCTCGCCGGGTTGTAGAGACCATCCTCCTCGGTGAGTAGCACATCGTACGACCCGTCGCTCGGATCGATACGCACCAGCTTGTTCTGGAGCACCAACAGGGCATACACGTTGCCGTGCACATCCAGGGCGATCCCATCCATGCCCCACAGTTCATCGAAGTCGCACTCGTTGGTGTTGTCGCCGGCTACCAACGTCGCAGGTCCCGCCGAACCATCGTCAAGGATCGGGATACTCACCAGCAGACCCCGGAATGTGTTAGCCACATAGACGGTGTCCTTCCATAGGGCCACACCGTTGGCTCCCACGTCACCGCATCCCCCGAGCAACGGATCTGCGGCCCACTCCTCGGCCGGACCCGACCCATCCGCGGGCATCCGCCAGATGATGCCGAGAGCCGAGTCGCTGACGAACAAGTTGTCATGCCTATCGAAAGCGAGACCGTTGGCTAGGACGATGTCCTCGGACCCGGGCAATCGTTCCACGTTCCCGTCGTCGTAGAGGCGATAGATGCCGTTGGTGTCTGGATTGCCGGGGTTGGGCCAGGCGAAGTAGATGTCACCGCGAGCGTTCACCACGACCCCGGCCGGACCTTGGCCATCTTCGAAGAAGGCCAATTCTGTCTCGGTCCCGTCGGGGCTGATCTTTCTGATCTGTCCATCGCCAGAAGCCCACCAGAAGGGGAAGCCCATGGTGACGTACATATTGCCTCGCTTGTCGATGGTGAGACCCTCAGGCAGTTCTTGCGCCTCGTCGAATGACGCGACAATTACAACCCCCACGTCGGCATCAGCCGGAGTACCGGCCACTCTCGCCATCACCAAGCCGATGAGGGCGACAGCGACCCCCAAGATGATCCTCGTTCCTCGTCTTCGTTTGCTCATACGGTTCCCCTCCCACTCAAGGACCGCCTATCCAGTCGTCTCGAGTTATACAGGCGCTCGAACGCCGAGCGCTCGTTACACACATGTCCGCACGGGAAGGCATCACCCGATAGTCCTGAAATCGGGGGAACGCTGGAGATGTGGACATGTATGTTCAGAGAGAGCGACGAAGTACCAATATCGATGAGTCCTCGGCCTGACCGGCACTGGTACCGCCGTAAGAAGCCCGCCCATGACGGCACATATGCTCGCTCCGGTGCACGTTCGACGAGGTAGGGGGACGCTGATGAAGTTTCGGCCGGTTGGCTTCTTGATAGTTGCTGTTGCGCTTGTATTGCAAGCCTGTACCAGCGGTGCTTCGGCTCCAGCCGTCCCTGCAGAGTCGGCTACGGCGGCGACGAGGATCTTGTTCGTGGGCAACAGCGCCACCCACTGGCCCCCGGGTATGGGCGAGCAGTTCACCGAACTCTCAGCATCGGCAACACCGCCACCATCCGTCGAGACGGATCAACGTACCCGGGGCGGCGCGACGTTCGAGTTTCATTGGAAGACAAACACACCAGAGATCATCACCGATGGTGCATACGACGTTGTCGTGCTGCAGGGCGCCGTCGCCATAGCAGGCGTCGATTCGTTCAAGGAACATGCACGGCTCCTTGTTGGAACGGTCAGAGACACGGCGGCTAGGCCTGTTCTGTTCATACCGCCGGAGTGGGACCGCCCAGGTGCGCTCCCGATGGACGAGATCGTTCAGGCGTACTCCGACATCGCAGCCGAACTCGGTGTCGATGTTGCGCCTGTCGGACTTGCGTTCATACGAGCTTCGGAGGAACGTCCCGAGATCAACTTGATCGGGTCCGATGATGTCCACCAAAGCACGTATGGTGGATATCTTGCGGTGAACGTCATCTATCTGACGATATTCGGCTCAGAGCATCCAGTGACTCTCGCATATCTGCCCGAAGGAATCGCTGAAGACGAAGCCACGTTCCTGCAACGAATCGCACGGGAAACAGTGAAAGAGTACGGCGCCAATCGAACACCATAAGTGTTCTCACAGCCGCCCATAACGGCACATATGCTCGCCCTCTGAGGTCATACATATTGCCGGATATGGGCGCCCGTCGAGATCCGGACGAGCAGCTATCAACTCGTTCGCGGGATCGTGTCTCTACCCCTTGGTTGTTCGCGGGGTTGGCCACGCCTGACTGGTGACGTGCCGTGATGACCCGAAAGATGCCGATACGAGACTTCCATGTTGATATCTCGAAGGCCGCAACTTACGAATCACGTTCCGACGATTCGCCGGACCCCCACAAAACCGCGATCGCATCATCTGCAAGCCCCTGCCCGGCTTCCTCGTAGAGGTTCCGGGCGAAGTCAACGCCAGCGTCGGTGAGTTCGGCAACCTGATCTGGGTACCTCGCTATCGCGGCGATCTCGGCATCGGGCAGGTACTCCTCTACACGTGCAACGCACTCGAGGTTCGACGTGTGGTTGTCCGTCGCTATCAGAACCAGCTCGACGTCTTCACGAAATCGGAGCCGCACCCAGAAGTCCCGGTCGAGGGCATCACCTCGTATGACGTTGCGCCCCCGTCCCTTGTGGTATGCCGCTGCTCGCTCACTGCGGTCCACTCCGACGACAACCTCGCCGCGTCGAAGGGCGATCTCATCGTATGCTCCCGCCCCGACACGCCCCATACCGACGACAAGGATCCGTGCGTATCCGCAATCGAGGACAGCATCCTCAGGCAAGGGCGGCTGTCGTTCGAAGATCGTGAGACGATCAGCGATCTTCCCGTAGATTCGATACCGGGCCGTGTTGACAATCGATGCAACAACGAACGATCCAGCAACGGCAACAGCGATCGCCGAGACCCATTCCTGATCGATGTATCCGGTTGCGAGACTGGCGCTGGCCACGATCAGACCGAACTCGCTGTACGTCGACAGGGTCAACGAGGAGTGGAGAGCTGTGCGTGTTCTCAACCGGAATCGAGTGAACAGTACGAAAAACAACGCACCCTTGAGAGGGATGAGAAGCAGCATCATGCCCGCAACGAAGTAGGCACCGATCGGGGGTGTGCCCGCAAGCCCAATGGAGAGAAAGAACCCGACGAGGAACAGGTCCTTGAAGTCGAGGAGACGGTCCGCCATCTCACCCGCTCGCGGATTGGTCGAGACAGCAATACCGGCAAGCAGGGCTCCGAGTTCTGGTTTGAGGCCAACGAGCTCAAATCCGCCTGCTCCGATTCCAACGGCGAGCATGAATCCGAGTAGAACGAGCAGCTCGCCGTGCCCGCTGCGAGACACGAGCCAGCCAAAGGTGGGGCGCAGTGCGACGATGCCCAGGACAATGGGTATCGCCATCCATGTCGGAGACGTGCTTGCGGTCAGCGTGAGGAACACGACCGCGAACACGTCCTGGATGATCAGAACGCCGACCGCGGCTCGGCCTGCAAGGGAACCCGACTCGTTCATTGTCTCGAGGAGCTTGACGGCGAGGACGGTGCTGGAGAACGAAAACGCGAATCCCAGCATCAACGCGTGTTCCAGATCCAGTCCGCTGGCGAGGGGGAGACCGAGCGCTCCGATGCCGACCAGCACGCAGGCTATCAGAAGCGAGATGACGGTCATCTGAATCGTCGCCGTGCCCCAAACGGCTGGTCGGGTCAGAAAACCGATGTTCAACTTGAGACCTATCGTGAACAAGAGCAGATACACGCCGACCTGAGCGAGGGTCTCGATTCCCGCGGTGGTCTCGAATCCGAATGCATGCAGCACGAAACCCGCCGCGAGATATCCGACCAGAGGCGGGAGTCGGACGCGGGCAGAGAGCAGACCAAATGCGTAGGCGACGACGATCAGCGCAACATCCATCGTACGACACCTTACTTGTACGTCCGATGCGTGGCGGGACGAATCACCTTGGAAGGGCGACATCGTCAGTCCCCATCTGCAGATCCTCGGAGTTCGAACTACGTCGGTCCAGCGGCCCCGCCATGTTCGAAGTGTGGCTAAACCCGCCATTAGACGGCGAGCACCGAGATCATGGCTCCGCTGAGGAAGATGTAGATCGCCGCGACCGGGAGGGATCTGCGCAGGATCTCCCCTTCGCGATCGGTAAGACCCACTACCGCCGATGCTGGCACGATGTTGAACGGAGCGATTTGTGTTCACAAAAGAGAAGAGAACGGAACCGCAGGCCACCCATAACGGCACATGTGCTCGCCTGAACTGGCCCAACCTATCGCCGGATATGGGCGGGTTCAATGGTGTTGTGGTTTGCCGGGTTCGGCCTCAGGTAGGGTTTGGTGGTGAGCCAGGTTGTAGCCGACATTCTTGGAGTCGACTGGGAGCAGGTCCGTCTGAAGCGAGCGCTGTCGGGCCTAGCAACGATGTTGGTCGTGGTGGCGTTTCTTGATGTTGTTGACGATGTGATCCTTGCCGCTTTGATGGCCGCGCTGTTCGTCACTGCTTCTGGGCGTGACGGAAGTATGGCGGAGCGGTTACCAAGCATGGTCCGTTTCACGGTGACCGGTGCGGTGCTCGGTGGTCTTGCGTTCTGGTCGGCGGACAGTGCCGTGCTGGTCGCTGTTGTGCTCGGTGTGGCGACGTATATTGGGACGTTGGCGGCTGGCTTTGGTCCGGTCGCTGCCCAATCCGGGTTGTATCTGTCTATCTGGCCGTTGTTTGCGTTGATGTTGGGTTCGGCCGACACCGAGCCGTGGGTTGTGTCGGTGGCCTTCTTGGTTGGCGGTGCACTCGCGATCGGAGTCACAGCGTTGCGTCTGTGGGTGTCCACCGAAGACAAAGCAGGCGACATCGATTCCTCCGAGGAGGATGCTGAAGCGGCTGCAAGGGAACTTGCCATAGAAGATCTGTCAGTAGTTGTGGCAGGCCCGATCGGCCGGTTCGCAGTCCTTCGGGCGACAGCGATTGTGATGGGAGTCGTTGTGGGCTTCTGGTGGTTCGAGGCGTTCCCACTGTGGGTTGCCGTCACCGTGATCGTCGTGGTGAAGCCTTCCCCGAGTCAGAGTTTCTCGGTGGCCGTGCAACGCACGTTGGGCACAGCGATCGGCGTTGGGGTAGCGGTCGGTGTTGCCCAGATATTTCCCCGATCAGACCTTGCGGTCGCAATCGCTTTCCTGATCAGTGGATTCCTGATGGTGGCGTTCAACAACGCCAACTACACCATGTTCGCTACGTTCCTAACCGCAATGCTCGTGTTCGGACAACGACTGGCTCATGCCGACGCATTCGAGGCGGGCTGGGAACGTCTACTGGCGACCGCTGTCGGCGCCGGGATAGCGCTCCTGGTGATGATCATCGCAGTTAGGTTCGGTCCCAACAGGCGGGAGTCAAGTACCTCGATCCGCACATAACCACAGCACATATGCTTGCCCGACCGGGCTATGCATCTACCGGATATGCGCAGTGGGTCTACACCCTTGCGACGAAGACGATGAACTCGTCATCGCTTGTTGGGGGACGCTCTTGGTGTTCGCCATGCACCACGACGTCTGTGAACCCAGACTTTTCAAGCATCAACAACATCTCGTTCTTGAAGTACATGCCGATGTGAAGTAGCCGCTCCTCGTCGGCCTCATGCGTTCCGTCTCTCCATCTCTCGATATTGAGCGCCATCGTCACCCGCTGTTCAAGTGGATCAACGGAGATCAAACGAGAGGCCAATGCATACTCCGAACCGTCTGTGGCGGTTCGCCGACGGTTCAGTGGCGTGGATTCCTCCGGCAACTTGGAGCGGTTCCTCTCCAGCCAATATCGCCAGTGGTGAGGATCGGCGTATGGCACCTCGATGTCGATGAGCAGCGTGCCGCCCGGCTCGAGGTGGTCTCGAATTCTGGCAAGTGCTTCGATGTCTTGCTCCCGGTCGCTCCCAAGTCCAAAACTGCCACACACGAATATCGTTCGGTATGTACGGGGTAGGTCAAGGTCGTGCATCGGCTGTACATACAGGTTGGGTTTCAGCCCTACGTCCGCTGCTTTGCGTCTACATGCCTCGATCATGTCCGCAGAAACGTCGCACCCATCCACATCGATACCTGCCCGAAGGAAGGGCACCAACAGCCTGCCAGCCCCACAACCGACGTCGAGGGCCGGCTGGCCGAATCGCTCGATGGCCGCCCGGAAATACGGGATCTCGTGAGGCCGGAAGTCGTCGTTGAACTCTGCCCACCAAGAAGCAACCAACCCGTAGTGCCAGGTCTGCGGTCCAGAGTCGATGTGTTCCTCCTCACGCCACCAACGATCGTACCCGCACCGAAGGCAGCTTGACAGTCCGTTTCACGGCGTTTCAGGTTTCTCACAAGGAGAGCCTGAAACACTGTTTATCATCGAGATTCGAGCGATTCTGCAACGGAGTGCAACACAGTGCAACAGTCAGCGTTCACAGGTCAGGTTTGGTTCGACTTCTCGACTCCTTCGGTGTGGGTCTTCTACCAGTGGCTGCGCTTGCTCGCTGAGAGTGGCGCAACGGTGGGTGTCGAATGGTTACCGTTGCCGAAGGGCACCGAGAGGGCTGCAATGTCAACGTTGCTGAGTCTCGATGATCCCCACGATCGGGGACGATACCTCCATGCCATGTTCGGTCTTGTCCACCTTGAGGGCAGGCCCGCATCGAATCTCCAGACCGTCGCGGCAGCACTCAGTGCCGCGGAGATCGACCGAGAAACCGTGAGCGACGCCCACCCGCTCCTGGCCGAGCTCAAAGCCTCGGCGACAAAACTCGGTGTCGATGCCGTTCCCACGCTCTACCGTCATGGTCCTGTGATCTCGATCCAGATGAATCCGGCGGTTCTGAATGACGATCCGTGGGAGACGGCGAGGAAGATCATCGATGTGATGGAGAGCGATGGGATATGGGAACTTCGCAAGCCATGACGATGTACAGATGCGACGCATGCGGGAACAAGACGAGGTTCGATGTATACGACACAGTGAGGAGACGCCGGTTCGAACACGCCGACCTCGGCGGTGCTGTTGACATCGATGAGGAGGAGATCCTGTCTCGAAGCATTGACAGGGTCGTCTGTCGCTGGTGTGACCGCTCAGACTCTGTGGTGGAGGCTCAGCCAGACCTCTGACGCGAGGCTTCGGCGAGAAATACGCCCGCAGAAACGGATGCGTTCAGCGAGTCGGCGACACCCGACATCGGGATGAACGTCGGCTCTCCAGCCACGATCCACTTCGGATCGATCCCAGCATGCTCCGAGCCGATGACAATGGATGTGGGACCGCGCAGGTCCCGCTCCCAGAGCGGTACACCACCGTTGGGATGTGCGACGATTACTTGCGTGTTTGCGGTGCACCACGCCAGGGCTTCATGGACAGGCACACTCGCGACCGCTGTTACGAACAGCGATCCTTGTGCAGCGCGGATGACATTCGGATTGACGAGATCTGTGGCAAGCGATGAACCGATGAATGCTGCGCCGAAGGCGTCACACGACCGCAGCATCGCGCCGATGTTGCCTGGCTTTTCGATCGAATCACCGACCAGTACGAGCGGATTGTCCTTCGGGGCGAACGATGCCAGCGTCACGTCCGGAGTCCTACCGACCGACGCAACCCCGTCAGGATTCTGCCGATGCGAGATTTTGTCGAACACACGCACAGACACCCTTGTCACACGTTCTCTTGCCGTTGGCTGTGTATCTGTGTAGCCAGGGCACCAGATGATCTCCTGAATATCGAGGCGTTGCGATGCACGCTCTGTCTCGCGGGCACCTTCGATCAGGAACGTTCCTGTGCGATCCCGTTCTGACCGGCGTGACAGTGCCGCCCAGGCCTTGACCCTGTGATTCGTGGTGCTCTCGATATCGAGTACGGGATCGGTCATGACGCTCCGAAGCGGAGCGGAAGATCTGAGGGGCGGTAAAAACCCGGAGCGAGACTTGTGGCGTGGCGGATCGCTGTGACGACATGGGCCGCCGTGCCATCGTCGATGGGATAACCGCCAAGAATCTCAACATTGATCGGTGGTGTTCCTTCGATTGATACACGATCGAAGGGTTCCTCGGTCTGCCACGCCATCGTCAACTCCAGTGTGATGGTTCGTCCGCCCCCCGCTGACAGCGTGGCGGTGTGTTCGACCCCGATGGCAGTGCCGTCGACAAGAATTGGCTTGACGGTGAGCACAACATCCTTGTGGGACCATTCGAGTCCCCTCGCGATGAGTCTCGCGCTGGCATCAAGGCCCTTGTGGCCGACCTTTCCGGCGGCGAGTTGGTGTTGGAATTCCTCCTCGCCCAGGCCCCGCCCTGACTTTGCTATCAGCGATGGCCGACACGTTGCTGTGTCCATTGAACGTTCGACATGAATTGATGTGACGTCTCGGCTCGCCCCCGCGAGCAACAGCGGGAGCCTGTCCATGACAAAACCGGGGTTGGCTCCTGTGACGATGATCGTTCGGCCGTCCGATCGTGCTGATGTGTGCATTGCATCCCAGAGATGTCGCGGCGCCCATGCAAGGCCTTCGCATGTTGTCACGACGTCGTAACCAGCAGATACGAGCCTGATGATCTCCGGTGCAACCTTCTCGGCCGCTGACGCGAACGCCACAAGGGCAACATCGCCGGTTTGTGCCCTGGGGAGTTGGACTGTGGTCCCATATCCGGGCGCGCCCGTTGTGGCGACGAGTTCGCGGCGAGCGGAGTCGTCCGGATCGACGACACCCACGATGGCATCGACGACACCATCGCCAACGGCCGCTTCGGCCACCCAGGTACCGACCGGCCCGGCTCCAACGATCACTAATCCTGCCATGTTGTCGATGTTGGTCGTGTGCGTGTTGCTAACTCAGATTCGGAAGGCTCGCACCCGGTGGTTGGAGCTGGCCGGGAGTCGAGTTGGTTGGCGGTACCGTTGGGGCATGGAGAATCGTGTTCTAGATGTGACGGGGGCCTTCGATCTCAGCCGGACCGTGCGGACCCTTGGAGTCGGCACCGTGGATGATGATGACACGTGGTGGTGGGGGACACGGGTGTTGAGCGGTTGTGGAACCATCGCGGTGAGTCGAACGTCTGACGGAGTACTCGGACGCGCATGGGGCCCAGGGGCTGTGGAACTCCTTGAGCGGCTACCGCGCCTTGTCGCAGCCCAGGACGACTATGCAATCTTCAACGTTGAGCAACCGATGCGTGACATCTTCGCTCGGACCATAGGAATGCGGCTCGGATCGACCGGTCAGGTGTACGAGGCTGCCGTAGCGGCTGTACTCGGCCAGGTCGTCACAAAGATAGAAGGGAAACGCTCTCTCCGTTCCATTGTTCGGGCATTCGGAGAGCCAGCTCCCGGCCCACTCGATGGGCTTCATGTCTTTCCTTCTCCGGACAGGCTTGCCGGATTGTCATATGACGAACTGCATGATCACGGCGTTGAACGCAAGCGGGCGGCCACGGTGATCGAGGTGTCCCGTCGGTCTGGTCGCCTGGCGGAGATTCGTGGGATGGATGCACCGCATGCCGAACGTCGTCTGCTTGCGGTGCGCGGTGTTGGTCCTTGGACAGCCGGAATCGTGATGGGTCAGGCATATGGGGATCGTGATGCGCTCCCGATCGGTGACTATCACCTTCCGAACATGGTCGCGTGGGTGCTGGCGGGAGAACCGCGGGCAGATGATGATCGCATGCTCGAGTTGCTCGAACCATTTCGCCCGTATCGGAGGCACGCGCTGTTGGCGATGAAACAGGCCGGCATGAGTGCGCCGAAGTACGGGCCAAGGACGTCCTTGCGGACGCATCTCTGAGCCTCGTGTTGTGAATCCGGTTCTCAGGTGACGCCGGTGCGAGCTGCTGGATACGACTCGTAGCTGCGTGAGACCACGATCTCCCTCGTGATCTCTGCCGCCCGAGACACTTCTGAGAAAGTCGTGTCGATCGGAAGTCGACCGAGGGAGTTGCCGTCGAGGTAGATGTAGTCATCCTCTATGACGAATCGGTCCCGGAAGCCGGCGAGCGGATCCTGTTCGTCCAACCGATAAGCGTGCTCGGTGAAT
>JAUVQC010000049.1 GCA_030598305.1 Actinomycetes bacterium | reverse complement strand
CCGAGCATGTGCTCCATCTGCTCACGTAGCTTGGCAACCTGGTCCTGGATCTGGTCGACATCGATCTTCTCCTCAACCGTGTCGACGGTGGCCTGGACGCGCTCACCGACCTTCTTCTCGCCGACCTTGACGTCGCTTACCTTCTCGATGCTCTTTCCGCTGAGCGTCTGAGCCTTCCCGAGGAACGACTTGAACACGTCTGCAGCGGAGTCTGCCGTGGTTCCACCGAGCTCCATGGCCTTGTCCATGTAGTCGCTGGCGGTTTCTGTTGCGCTCTTGGCTGACGACATGCCGAGGTCCTTCGCCTTGCCGGCGAACTCCACGGTGCTGTCCGAGACATCCTTGGCAGCCTTTGTGACTGCTTCCTTCTGTGTGGTGAGATCCATCATGAATCCTCCTGATCGTTCGAGATGAAGCTCATGTAGATCTCCATCAGTGCTTGTCTTTGGCTGGTAGTGAGCTTCGTATCGGCGCTGATCGCAGCGCTGATACCGGGTGCTTCGTATCCATCGAGGAGCCCGGCGCGTTCGTACAGGGTCTCGGTTCGAATAGCGAGTGCCTCAGCGATGGACCGGAGGATCTCCGCCGACGGCTTTCGTACTCCGCGTTCGATCTGGGACAGATACGGATTCGAGACACCGGTCATCTCCGCGAGTTTGCGGATCGAGAGTGCACTGCGTTCGCGTTGTTCACGGATGAACATGCCAACGTCAGGGAGCTGTGGTGTCTTCATGAGAGACAGTGTATAGCCTTTTGCAAATTAGTGCTAGCAATTGCAAGCACTAATTTGGGTGCCCGTCTAGAACGCTGTGCGTCGCCCCGATAGCATCTCGTCAAGGGCGCTCTGAATCGAACGTCGAACATCCTCCGCCCGCTCGAGCTGGTCGAGGGCGTCGAGATGATGCCCAGGTTGCGATGGCGTCACCGGGGGGAGGAACTTGATGCGCCATCGAATGGGGAGTGGGATCGGGTTCAATGCGATCGCGATCTCCTCGACTCGCTGGTCGGGGAAGAACATCCGCACGAGTCGTGCGAGCCTCTTGGACACCATCACTGCGGGATGTACCTCTTCGGAGCCGATGATCGCGACGGGGACGATCGGTGACGATGTCTCCTCGGCGAGCTCTGCGAACCCTCCGCGCCCAAGACGACCGACACGGTACGCCTCCCAAACCGGTTTCATGAAGCCGCGTTCTCCCTCTGGAAAGACACCGAGCAGGTGGCCCCTGTTGAGCAGCTCCCGAGCATCAGCTCTGGTCGCATAGGCCGCACCCACCTTTCGGTAGAGGTGTGAGACAACCGGCAGCATGTTGAAGATCTCCGTACCGATCACCCTTACGCGTCGTGGTACCGACGCCTCGTTCATGACCGCAAGGCTCAACATTGCCCCGTCGTATGGCAGGGCCGCACCTCCGTGGTTCGCGACAAGCACGGCGCCTCCATCCATCGGAACGTTCTCGATGCCCTCGACCTCGACGCGAAAGTAGTCGTAGTAAAGAGCATTGAGAACGTGCCATGCCATTTCTGCGATCACCGGATCAAGCCCGAACGCGTCGATATCGTATGTGGCAAGGGAGAGGTGTCGCCAGAGGGGCGGCCATGTCGAGAAACCGAGTTGTCCGGTGAGCGGAATCGCGCGATCCGCTATCAAACCATCGCCGTGGAGACCGCATCTGGCGGTCCCGACAACGATCGGCAGTCCACACGGATGTCCTTCGGTTGTGGTCCATTCACAGTGAACCGAAGTGTCAACGAATCCGCTGAGACGCTCATAGAGGGCCTCACGTCTGGCTCTTGCCTCTGCCCTGTCTTCGGGCGCGATGCCGGGAATCGTGATACCGCCGCCAGCATCGGCCTCTGATTCACGGCCCGCAGCGCGAGACTCTGGCTCATGGAGAGCCTCGACGAGATCTGCCTTGGTCATCTTCGACCGTCCGCTGAGACCCTGGTCGCGGGCGATCGCCATGAGATCGACCTTTGTCATCGACATCAGCTGGTCGCGCGTCACCGTGCCTTCTCCAGAGTTCGGCCGTAGGCGCTCAGCACGGTCTGTCTGCATGTGTATCTGGGCTCGAACCTGAGGACTGATCTCATCGCTGTCGTATCGACGACCCGGCCGTGCTTGAGCAGCCCGCGGAGGTGGTTCGGAACGCTGATGTCCACACGGGCGAGTCCGGACAGGGCGCCGTCGAAAAGTCTTGCGGGGAGTGGCTGGGGGATCCGTCTTCCGAGCCTCAGAACGCGTGACAGGTACATCTGGCCCGGTGCGGTCACGTTGAACGTGCCGGAGACATCATGGTCTGCAGCGTGCTCGAGGGCTCGTACCGCGTCCTCCTCGTGAATGAATTGAAGACGCGGGTCGAATCCCATGAGCGTTGGGACCGATGGCAACGTGAGATAGCGACTGATGGGATTGTTGATCCTGGGACCGAAGATCGGCGCGAACCGCAGCACACTGAACCGAATGTCCGGATGACGCATCGCGGCCTCGGCGATGAATCGTTCCATCTCGGACAGGTCACGTTGGAACCTGCTCGGCTTGCCCTGCGGGCGCGTCATCTCGCTCAGCACCGAAGGATTGCGCGGACTTGCTCCGTAGAAGCCCGTGTCGGACTTGACGACGACCTTCTCAACAGAGTCGAGGCGCTCGATCGCTCCAAAGAGCGCAAGGGCACCAACGATTCGCTCCTCTGCCTCCGTGTTCTTGCCGTGTTCAGATGTTGGATGAATGGATTGGAGGTGGAACACCACATTGGGTTGTATGTCAATGACGTACCTTGCCAGTGTGAGCCGGTCAAGGGAGAGTCGTCGGAAGTCTGAGGAGAACGGCACTCGGGGATCCCTGTCGTCAACAGCGAACACTTCGACATCCGGCCTGGCCTCGAGATGGCGCGCGAGATTGCCCCCCGTCCACCCCGCAGCTCCCGTGATCAACACTCGCTTCATCCACAGCAGGGTAGGAGGCAGGGAACGCAGAGCGTTCCCGAAGGAACGCAGGGCGTTCCCGAATTCGGTATAGCCTCGCGGTATGGAACAGGCGTCCAGACAGCCGGAACAGGAGCACTGCCGATGCCACTCATAGGAGTTATTGGTACAGGGCTCGTAGGAGGCTCCATCGCGTCCGGACTGACAACAGCAGGGTGGGACGTGGTCGGCTATGACCCGGACCGCAACAGCCTTGAGGTTGCGCTGGAGCGCGGTTTGATAGGTATCGCCGTCGACTCAGTCGATGGAATCCTCGATGCCCCACCAGAGATGGTCATCGTAGCTGCCCCACCGAAGGCGACGATCGAGATCCTGTCGAACCTCGAAACGTCTGCCGTTGTGATGGACGTTGCCGGAGTGAAGGAGGCGGTCATCGAAGCGGCATCCCATCTGACACGGTTCGTCGGCACCCATCCGATGGCCGGCCGTGAATCCTCCGGTCCACAGTCAGCCTCGCCAGCCCTCTTCCGTGGCGCAAACTGGGTCGTCGTCGATGGTGGCACCGACGAGGCGACGGATCGTGTCATCGAAGTGATCGAAACGCTCGGCGCCAACCCGGTGTTCATGTCCGCAGCCGCCCACGATGCCGCTGTTGCCGCGATCAGCCACCTGCCCCAAGTGCTCGCCGCGGGGTTGCTCACCTCAGCGACCGACACACCTGACGCCTTGGATCTCGCGGCGGGGAGCTTCAGGGATCTCACACGGGTGGCCGCCTCCCAGCCGATTCCTTGGGTGGAGATCCTCAAGTCGAACGAAACAGCCGTACTCAAGGCCGTGGACAGCCTCAGAGCACAGCTCGATGTCGTGGAATCCGCCATCCGTTCAAACGACGACGAACTGTTGGCCTATCTCTCGCACTCGCGTGACGTCCGCGCAACGTTGGGTGCACCCGTGGCTGCCGTACGTGTGAGCCTTGCCGATGAACCCGGAGAGATCGCCAGAGTCGGTCAGGCACTCGAAGAGTCCCACGTGGATGTGAGAGATATCCAGATGCGGCACGCGCCGTACGGTGGTGGTGGCGTGCTCACGGTCTCGGTGCGTGCAGGGGAGGAAGAGGCGCTTCGGCATGCTCTCGAGCACGTCGGTCTGCTGACCGTGCCCTGACCTGAATCGTCTACGCTGATGGTGAGGAGCCGAGCCGATGCAGCAGCCACAGTTCACGATCGGGATGGAAGAAGAGTACTTCGTGGTGGACCGCGAAACTCGCGATCTGGTGCCAGATCTACCCGATTCGCTGCTCGAGAAGCTGCTTGATCCTCCGATTGGCGCAACGAGTCCTGAATTCATCCGATCCCAGATAGAAATCGGTACACCGGTATGCGCCGATGTCGATGAGCTCAGCCAATCGCTGGCCGTCATGCGGCGGTTCATCTCCGAGACGGTGTCTGAGAACAACATGGCGATCATCGCCGCGTCCACACACCCATTCGCCGAGTGGGGACGACAGCGCCATGTGGACAAGGACCGGTACAACGTGCTCGAGCAGGCGCTTCAGGGCGTTGTCCGGCGTCTGCTGATCAGTGGAATGCACGTGCACGTCGGTATCGATGACAGGGACCTCAGGATCGACGTGATGAACCAGGTGTCCTACTTCCTCCCGCACCTCCTTGCCCTCTCAGGCTCGTCACCCTTCTGGCACGGTGAGGACACGGGCCTCAAGAGCTATCGGCCCGCCGTGTTCCGTGCCCTGCCGAGGACGGGTCTCCCTGACGCTTTCTCGAGCTGGTCGGACTACATGCGACACGTCAACGTGCTTGTCGATACCGGGGTCATCGAGGATGCGTCGAAACTGTGGTGGGATATCAGGCCTTCGTCGCGCTACCCGACCCTCGAGATGCGATCCGCTGATATCTGCACACGATATGAGGATGGGATCACGATTGCAGCGGTGTATCAGGCGCTTGTCGCGACGATGCATGAATATCGGATGAGCAATCAGAAGTGGCGGATCTACTCAAGGATGTTGATCTCTGAGAACTCGTGGCGTGCACAGCGATACGGCGTTGACGAGCCGCTGATCGACTTCGGACGATCGGAATTGATCGACATGCAGCAACTCATGGACGAACTCATCGAACTCGTTCGGGTTCAGGCGGTTGCACTCGGATCCCTCGACTACGTCAAACGTGTCAAGGGAATCGCGGCGGAGGGTACGAGTGCCGACCGGCAACGAGGTGTCTACGAGAACTCGGTTGCTGATGGTGCTGACCAACGAGAGGCGTTGGCCGAAGTTGTTGACCACCTGATCGCAGAGACCGTGGAGGGTTTGTGACGCGCAGTCTTCGAGTCGCTGGTGCCCAACTCGACCTCATTGTCGGCGATCTGTCCGGCAACGAATCGAAGATTCGTAGGTCCATGGAGTGGGCCCAGGAGAACCAGGCAGACGTCCTTGTACTGCCCGAGCTCGCCATCTCCGGATACCCGCCTGAGGATCTCGTTCTGCGACGGGGTTTCATCGACGAGAATCTCGCCGTTCTCGCACGGCTCGCGGCTGAGTCCGGATCTGTGGCAACGGTCGTTGGATTCATCGATCGGCTCGATCAGGAGCAGATGGATGACGATGCAGTCGGCCGATCCGTAACCAACGCGGCTGCTGTTATCGCAAATGGCGAAATCAAGGACATCTACCACAAGAGCTTGCTGCCGACCTACGGGGTATTCGACGAGGGTCGTCTCTTTGCCGAGGGCCGAAAGCCGTTGAGCCTTCACAGCATCGCGGGTGTTGTGAACGGTATTTCGATCTGTGAGGACATCTGGGACAATGAGGGACCACCGACCGGACAATCTGTCGGCGGAGCCGACGTGCTCCTCAATATCAACGGGTCTCCGTATCACATCGGTAGGAGTGTCGAAAGGCTCCGGATGCTCACCGAGCGCGCCGAAGCCGGCAACGTCCATGTGGTCTATGTGAACGCCGTTGGTGGCCAGGACGAGTTGGTGTTCGATGGGGCGTCGATGGTCATCGCTCCGGACGGCACACTGGTGCACCGGTCCCCACAGTTTGTCGAACACCGATTCCTCATTGATATCTCGATTGAGGATCATCGATCGACGCTGTTACCGCTCATCACGGTCACCGAGGCGGGACCCGGTCATATCGGTCTTGAGACGTCATCTGTTGCAGCGGAACTCGACGAATTCGAGGAGATCTACGAGGCGCTGTGCGCCGGCCTGTTCGGCTACGTCACCAAGAATGGCTTCAGAGAAGTGGTGATAAGCCTGTCGGGTGGCATCGATTCCGCGCTCTCTGCCGCTATTGCCACCGACGCCCTTGGTCCGGAATCGATACGTGGATTCACGATGCCGACCCGATACTCATCCGATGGTTCGGTCGACGATTCCTATGAACTTGCCGAACGTCTTGGCATCAGGATCGACACCATCCCCATCGAGGGCTTGTTCGAAGGTTTCCTCGATGCGCTCGATCCGGTGTTCGCCGGTACTCCAGTCAACGTGGCCGAGGAGAATCTCCAAGCTCGGATCAGGGGAACGATCATGATGGCTATCTCTAACAAGTTTGGTGGGATGGTGCTTGCAACCGGCAACAAGTCGGAGATGGCTGTGGGGTACGCCACGCTCTACGGCGACATGGCCGGTGGCTACTCGGTGCTGAAGGATGTGTACAAGACGATGGTCTATGACCTCTCGCGATGGCGGAACTCGCGAGGCGAAGTGATTCCCCAGGCCATCATCGACAAGGAGCCATCTGCCGAGCTGCGGCCTGATCAGCTCGATTCAGACTCTCTCCCGCCGTACCCGATCCTCGATGAGATCTTGCGCCGCTACATCGAGCTCGACATGACCGCGGACGAGATCGTTGAAGCCGGATTCGATGACGTGCTCACCCATCGCGTCGCGACGATGGTCGACCGCAACGAGTACAAACGCCGTCAGTCCGCGCCCGGCGTTCGCATCACACCCAAGGCATTCGGTCGAGATCGGCGCCTCCCCATCACGAACTGGTTCAGACCGTGACATCGCGGACCATCGGTCCCGTGCTCATTAACGGCGTCGATACAGATCCTGTCGACGCATCGGTGTCAGTGTTCGATGTTGGATTCCAGCGTGGCTACGGATGTTTCGAGGCGATGAGATCATACGGGGGCGCTGTATTCCGACTGGAGGGACATCTTGATCGGCTCGCTCGTAGCGCTGAGCACCTGCGGATCAGGCTGACCGATCGTTCGACACTCCTGTCATGGTGCAAGACGACGGCGTCGGGCGGCGACGGCGTCCTCCGGGTCTACGTGACCGGCGGAACCGATGCCTCGAAGCCAGGCACGAACAACGTGACGGTCGTGTACCTCGAACCTGTCCCTGAGTTTCCCGAGAGCGTACGGTTGGACCTTCTCGCTGCGCCGTGGCACTCGGACGGGCGGGTCAGCGAGTTGACGGGCGCCAAGACGATGTCCTATGGCCCGAACCTTGCAGCAACCATCGAAGCCAAGTCGAAGGGCTACGACGATGCGGCGCTACTGGGCAGCGACGAAGGTGTGCTCGAGGGCCCCACGTTCTCGCTTGCGTGGATAACGGATGACACGCTGTTCACTCCCAGCCTTGACCGCCAGATCCTTGAATCGATCACGCGCGAGGCAACACTTGAGGCGGCTGAGGCCATCGGAGTCCCTGTGACCGTTGGACGGTTCCACAGGGACGCGCTGCTCGGTGCGGACGAGGTGTTCATCATGTCGACGGTCCGTGAGGTGATGCCCGTCACCGCGGTTGCTGGCGCCTCGTTCGACCCTGGTCCCGTCACGCAGCGACTCAAGGCGGCCTTCGACGATCTCGTGCGTGTCGAAACGTCATGAGCGTCCTCGACGAGGTCGACAGCCTGTATGAGCAGGCGGTGACCGTACCCGCATCGGTCAATGACCAGATGCTTGCAGATTGGGCCGAGGGGGTGGCAGGCGGGTACGAGCTCGACCGCCAGAGCGCAAAGTTCACCCGGCGATGTCTGAACATCGCACGAAAACTGGCAGTGTTCTGGGCCGAGGCCCCACGTTCCTCGGGAGCAGCATCCGAGTGGCCCTCACGAGTGGACACCGCCCTTGGCGTGAGGGCGTGGAGACCCCAGCTCGACCTTGCGAGCCATCTCCTCGACGTTGCTCCTAGCGAAGCGATCTATGAGAGGACCGTTCAGTTGTTCCGGATCGTCAACAACGAGGAGTTCCTCGACGGAATGTCGTACGACGAGTGGCTGACCCTGTCCTGAGGCGCGGCAGAAGTAGCCGGCTGAGGTAGCATTCGAATATGGTGTTCCGAGCACGTAGGGGCCTGGT